>NZ_JBJDRL010000037.1:0-40973 GCF_044987475.1 Microbacterium sp. ZW CA_36 | reverse complement strand
CCGCACGCACCGCGGCGCTCCGCGCCGAGCGCGATGCGCACACCGCCGTCGAACGCCTGCGCGACCTGGCGCTGCAGATCGACGACGCGTATGCCGGTGTGGCCGCCCGCGCCGCCGACGCCGCCGCGATCGCCCGGCTCGCGGACACCGTGGCGGGGCGGGCGCCCAACACGATGAAGATGGACCTCGAGACCTTCGTGCTCGCCGCCGAGCTCGAAGAGATCGTCGCCGCGGCGAACCTGCGGCTGAGTGACATGTCGTCGGGCCGGTATCGCCTGCAGCACACCGACGCCCGCGCTGCGCGCGGCGCCGCGTCGGGGCTCGGCCTCGAGATCATGGACGCCTTCACCGGTCAGGCGCGTCCGGCCCAGTCGCTGTCGGGCGGCGAGACGTTCCTCGCGTCGCTCGCCCTGGCGCTCGGCCTCGCCGAGGTCGTCACAGCCCGCGCCGGCGGGGTGCGACTCGACACGCTGTTCGTCGACGAGGGGTTCGGCTCGCTCGACGAGGAGACCCTCGACCTGGCTATGCGCACCCTGGACGAGCTGCGGCAGGGCGGCCGCATGGTCGGGGTCATCAGCCACGTCGCGGCGATGAAGGAGCAGCTGCCCGCACAGCTCGCCGTCGAGGCGACGCCCCACGGCCCGAGCGTCATCAGGCAGGACGACGTCGCCCGCGTCTGATCCCTTCCAGGGGGAGCGGGATCAGACCTCGTAATCGGCGCGGATGCGATCGCGCAGCTGGTGGCTGCACGCGGCGACCGCGGCATGCCAGTCGGTGATCGCACCGTCCTGCGCGCGATCCGACACCGCCTTGAGCACGCGGATCGGCACCCCGAACTGCTGCGCGACCCAGATGTACGCGTACGTCTCCATGTCGACCAGACCGGCGCCGAGCGGCCGGATCACCGCGACCGCCTCGGCGTCGTCGACGAAGTGGTCGCCCGTGGCGATGGTGACGCCCTCCGTCTCGAGTTCGACGAGCGGCGGCAGCGACACGTGCTGTCCGACGATGCCGTCGATGTCGGTGACGTCGTGCTGCAGTGCCGCGCTGATCTCGTAGACGGCTGCGTCGAGCCGCGCGTCGATCGCCCCGGCGGTGCCGACGACCACGATCTCGTCGTACACGGTGGCGTCGAGCGCCCGGGTGAGGGCGTAGGTGGCCTGGAGCTTGCCGGGGCCGGTGACGAGGCGGTCGAAGCCGGGAAGGTCGTCGGGAAAGGCGACGAGCTCGGAGGCGAGGGCGGCGACGAGGAGTCTCACACCCCCATCATGTCCCGCTTTCGCGGGAGCCGGATCCAGCGGGACACGGATGCCCCGCTCCACCCGCCGGGAACGGGAGCGGGGCTAGCCTGGGCACGATGCCTGAGTCCGAGTCGAGAACCACGAAGACCACGAGCACGGCCCGCGCCGTGCCGCCCACCACCGCCGTCATCCCGCTCTCGCCCGCCGCCCGCTGGCGCGCGTTCTGGGTGTGCGTCTCGGTGGCGGCGATCACGATCCTCGACATGACGAAGGTGAACGTGGCGCTGCCGTCGATCGGCGAGGTCCTCGGTGCCACCTCGACGCAGCTGCAGCTGATCGTGTCGGGGTTCGTGCTCACGTTCGGCCTGGTGCTGGTCCCGATGGGCCGCCTCGGCGACCAGCGCTCGCGCCGCACGCTGTTCATCGTCGGGCTCTCGCTGTACACGGTCACGAGCGTGATGTGCGCGCTCGCGCCGACCGCGGAGGTGCTGCTCGTCGGGCGGCTGCTGCAGGGCGTGGCCGCCGGCATCCAGATGCCCCAGGTCCTGGGAATGGCGCAGGAGCTGTTCCAGGGCAGGGAGCGCGCTCGGGCCTTCGGGCTGTTCGGCGCGACGATCGGCGTCGCGACGGCGTTCGGCCCGACGCTCGGCGGGCTGCTCATCGCGCTGGGCGGGCCGACCGACGGCTGGCGGCTCATCTTCTGGATGAACGTCCCGCTCTGCCTGGCCGCCATCGCGCTCGCGCTGTGGCTGCTGCCCGACACGCGTACGAGATCGCACCGCCGCGTGCAGCTCGATCCCGTCGGCGTCCTCCTGTTCGGCGCGAGCGTCGTCTCGCTGATGTGGCCGTTCCTCTTCACGACGGGCGCACCGACCGACAATCCGGCGCGCTGGTGGCTGCTCGTGGCGTTCGCCCTGTTCGTCTCGGCGTTCATCGCCTGGGAGCGTCACTATGCGGCGCGCGGCCGCAATCCGCTCATCCCGCTCAAGCTGTTCCGCATCGCGTCGTATCGCAACGGCACGCTGCTGCAGACGGCGTACTTCACCGCGGCGCCGGCGATGTTCCTCGTGACGACCCTGTTCCTGCAGATCGGTCTGGGGCTCGAACCCGTCTACGCGGGAATGGTCTCCATCGGCTTCGCGCTCGCGAGCGCCGTGACCTCGTGGGTCGGCGGCAACCTGGTGAGCAGCCACGGCCGCGTCGTGGTGGTGTGGGGACTCGTCGCCATGCTCGCCTGCGTCGGCGGCCTCATGCTCACGGCGCTGTATGCCCCGCCCGCGTGGACCCCCTACATCATGGCCGCGATCATGACCGTCGGCGGCGCCGGCGGCGGCCTCGTGATCGCCCCGAACCAGACCCTCACGCTCGCCGAGATCCCGGTCAAGCAAGGCGGCGTCGCCGGCTCAGTCGGCCAGCTCGGCCAGCGCATCGGCGCGGCCGTGGGCACCGCGGTCGCACTGTCGCTGTTCTACGCGGCCATCTATCGCGAGTCCGGCACGCACGACGAGCTGGTCGTCTACCACGACGCGTACGCGTTCGGGATGCTGTCCGTCGCGCTCTTCCTCGCACTCGCGTTCATCGTGTCGATCGTCGACCTGACGGCGCGCCGCAAAGTCGGCTCTCGGTCGTCGGCCACCGACGCCCCGGTGCCCTGACCGTCACTTCAGGTGGCGCGACACGCGGTCACGTCGCGCGCGATGCCGCGTGTCGTGACCCCCGAACGCGTAAGTGGGGATCGTTGCGTCACTTCAGGTGGCGCGACACGCGGTCACGTCGCGCGCGATGCCGCGTGTCGTGACCCCCGAACGCCGCGCTCAACGGCGGAGCGACACCGGTCCCATCACCGGCCGCCGGCGGTCGCGCACCCACCGGGCGTGCGTCCGGCGGAACTCCTCGCGCGTCGTGAACCGGTAACGATACGACACCGCCCGCACCCACCGCGGGCGCTCGCCCGCGAACGGGTCGTGCGCGAGCAGGCGCAGGGTCGCGGCATCCGCTTCCAGCAGCCGCACCAGGAACGTGGTGAACCAGTCCTCGAGCGAGCGACCGAGCGGCAGGAACCACATCAGCCAGTCCAGGCGCAGATGGTACGGCGCGAACTGGCGGGGGATGCGGCGCACGTCGCCCGGCTTGCCCTTGAAGGCGTACTCGCGCCAGGTCGCGGCATCCGGATCCTCATCGGTCGTCCCCTCGACGACGATCTCGATGCGCTGCTTCGTCACCGTGCCGAAGGCGCCGTACGCGTTGGCGAGCTGCCAGCGGTTGAACGAGGAGTTCATGAGCTGCCGGTGGGCGAACAGGTTCTGCAGCGGCGACCAGCTGAGCACGAGATACAGCACGCCGACGGCGCACGTGACGACGAGCCAGTACACCGGGAGCCCGTCGAGGGTCCACGGGGGATCGGATGCCGCAGGCGCGTGCTCGGCGCCGATGCCCGGCAGCCCGATCGCCGAGAAGGCGAGCACGATCGTCATCCAGTTGAGCCAGGCGAAGTTGCCGGTCAGGACGAGCCATGTCTGCGTCGCGATCACGACGGCAGCGGCCACCGCGCCGATCATCGCGGGGACGGGGCCGGGGACGAACAGCCCGAGGAGCGGTGCGAACAGGAACCACGGCACGACGAGCTGCGAGAAGTGGTTGCCGAGCACCTCGCCACGATGGAACCAGGCCGGGAGCAGGTGCGCCTGGCGGCTCAGCGGGCCGGGCATCGGCTGGGTCTCGTGGTGGTACATCAGGGCCGTGAGGTCGCGCCACTCGCGGCCGCCGCGGATCTTGATCATGCCCGCGCCGAACTCGAGCCGGAACACCAGCCACCAGAACAGGACGATGACCACGGTGGGCGGCGGCTGCCGATCCGACCCGAGGAAGGCCGCGAGGAACCCGGCCTCGAGGAGCAGCATCTCCCACCCGAAGCCGTAGAAGGTCTGACCGATGCTCGTGATCGACATGTAGCCGAACCACAGACCGAGGAAGCAGAGCATCGGCACCCACGGGGGACCGAGCTGCGGGATGCCGATCACCAGAGCGGCCGCGACGACGACGCCCGTCACGCACAGCGCGACGAGCCGTCGGTCGCTGTAGCTCAGCCAGCGGAACAGCGTCGGACGCAGCAGTCGCCGTCCGCGCGTCGACGAACGCGCCCAGTCGAGGAGCTCGGGCGCGGGCAGCAGCCCGTGCTCGCCCAGCAGCGGGCGGAACTGGTTCAGCGTCGACACGAATGCCACGACGAACAGCGCGGCGACTCCCCGCTGCAGCACCTGGCGCGCGAACTCGAAGTCGACCGCGGCGAAGCCGTTCACGACGCCGGCTCACCTCGCTCGACGACGTACCCGCAACCTGCGGGACCGGGCACGGCGGCGGGAGGTCCGTCGGGACCGCTGTCGACCACCACCGTGCGCCGGGCCATGGCCTCATCCTTTCCGCCGGCCGCTGGGATCGACAGGGGCTTGACGGCCGTTCGGAGCTTTTCGCACGGAGAGCAGCGCTGGGCGCGTGGCGATCTTCCTCGTCGCGCGCGACGGGGACAGGATGGAGGTGCGGACGGTCCGCGGAGAATGAGGTGGATCATGCAATCGGTGCTTCTCGAGACTCCGGCGGGTATCACGGCTCGGCTCGGCTGGGATCCGAAGCTGCCCGACCACGACCGCAAGCGCCTTCTCGCCAAGGAGATCGTCGCCGCCCGGCTCGGGGTCGATCCGAAGGACGTGCGCGTCGAGCGCGAAGCGCCCCGCACGTTCGGGTTCCACACCCAGCTGTTCGCCGAGGTCGGCGGGACGGAGCTGCCGCTGAAGATCCGCAACGTCAACTTCCGCGCCGCCACGGTCGTCGCCGTCACCGACCCCGAGGTGTCACTGGGGCTGGACCTGCGCGACGCGCATCCGGACGACGCCGAGATGCACCTGATGAAGCGCCACTCCCACCTGCTCGACGAGAACGACATGGGCAAGCTGATCGCGCACTGGACGCGCGTGCAGGCAGTTCGAGATGCCGACGGCCGCGGCGCGCGCGTCGCCGCCGACCACGTGCGGCTCGACAGCCCGCTGACGAAGGGCTGGATCCCCGACCGGAAGGTCTTCTACCGGCTGGCGGATCTCTCGCGCGACAGCTGGATCATCACGCTCGCCTACGCGCAGCCACCCGCCTGAGCGCACGACGGCGGATCGCGCCGTCGCGGTCGGAGATGCCGCGCGGTCAGTCCTCGACGAGCTCGGGGAGAGCCGCCCTGAGCTCGGCGAGCCACACGCGGGCGTTGCCGTCCGACGGTGCACGCCAGTCGCCGCGGGGCGACAGCGAGCCCGCCGGCGACACCTTCGGACCGTTGGGGATCGCGGAGCGCTTGAACTGCGCGAACGCGAAGTAGCGCTGGAGGAACACCTGAAGCCACTTCGCGACCGTGGGCAGGTCGTACGCGTAGCGGTCTTCGTCGGGGAAGCCGGGAGGCCAGGCGCCGGCATCCTTGTCGCCCCACGCGTGCGCGGCGAGGTACGCGATCTTCGACGGCCGGAAGCCGAATCGCAGCACGTGGTACAGCGTGAAGTCGTGCAGCGCGTAGGGGCCGATCCGGTCCTCGGTCGACTGCATCTTGCCGTCCTGGCCCGCGGGGACGAGCTCGGGCGAGATCTCGGTGTCGAGAACCGACTGCAGCACCTCCCGGGCGCGGTCGCTCAGCTCGGTGGAGCCGCCCTCGTCGCCTCGGTGCGAGATCACCCAGCGGATGATGTGCTGGATCAGCGTCTTCGGCACGCCGGTGTTGACGGCGTAGTGGCTCATGTGGTCGCCGACGCCGTACGTCGCCCAGCCGAGCGAGAGCTCCGACAGGTCGGACGTGCCGATGACCATGCCGCCGTGATGGTTCGCGAGGCGGAAGAGGTAGTCGGTGCGCAGGCCTGCCTGCACGTTCTCGAACGTGATGTCGTGCACCGGCTCGCCGTCGGCGAACGGGTGGTCCAGGCGCTCGAGCATCTCGATCGCGAGCGGGCGGATGTCGATGGTCTCGATCGACGCGCCGACCGACTCCGCGAGGGCGATGGCGTTCGACTTGGTGTGGTCGCTCGTCGCGAACCCCGGCATCGTGTAGGCGAGGATGTCGCCGCGCGGGCGGCCCATGAGGTCCATGGCCCGCGCCACCACGAGCAGGGCGTGGGTGGAGTCGAGCCCGCCGCTGACGCCGATCACGGGCTTCGGCCCGCCGATGGCCCGCATGCGCTGGACGAGGCCCGAGACCTGGATGTTGAACGCCTCGTAGCAGTCCTGCGCGAGTCGCGCGGGGTCGTCGGGCACGAACGGGAACCGGTCGAGGGTGCGGCGCAGCCCGACGTCGGTCTGCGGCGGGTCGAGCTGGAAGTGCACGGTGCGGAAGGCGGCATCCGCCTGCGTCGCCCGGCGGTTGTCGTCGAACGTGCCCTGGCGCAGGCGGTCCTGGCGCAGCCGGTCGAGGTCGACGTCGGCCACCGAGCGGCGCGGCCCGTCGGGGAAGCGCTCCGTCTCGACGAGCAGGTTGCCGCCCTCGTAGATCATCGTCTGGCCGTCCCACGAGACGTCGTTCGTCGATTCGCCGCTTCCGGCGGCCGCGTATGCGTAGGCGGCCAGGCAGCGCAGGGACTGCGACTGCACGAGGTCCTTGCGGTCCTCGGCGCGGGCGATGGTGATCGGGCTGCCGCTGAGGTTGAGCAGCACGGTCGCGCCGGCCAGCGCGGCGCTCGACGACGGCGGGATCGGCACCCAGACGTCTTCGCACACCTCGGCGTGCACGATGAGCCCGGGGACGTCGAGTGCCTCGAACAGCAGGTCGGGTCCGAACGGGGCCTCGAGCGCGCCGACGCGGATGTCCTGATCGCCCTGGTCGTCGCCCGGCGCGTACCAGCGCCGCTCGTAGAACTCGCGGTAGGTGGGCAGGTACGACTTCGGCGCGACGCCCAGCAGCTCGCCGCGGTGGATGACGACGGCGCAGTTGTAGAGGCGGTTGCGGTGGCGCAGCGGTGCACCCACGACGAGCACGGGGAGCAGATCCGCGGATGCCTCGACCAGCCGCTCGATCGCGGCGACCACGGCGTCGATCACCGGGTCCTGCATCACCAGGTCGTCGATGGCATAGCCGGTGAGGCAGAGCTCCGGGAAGACCGCGACGGCGACGGCGTCCGCGTCGCACTCGCGTGCTGTCTCGAGGACCGCGTCGGCATTGGCCGCGGGATCGGCGATCGAGACCGGGATCGTGCAGGCCGCGACGCGGGCGAACCCGTGTCGGTACGCGCTCTCGAAGGGCAGGCTCATGCGTTCCAGTCTGGCAGGTGGCCGCCCGATGGCCCGAGAACCAGCGGGGTGGTATGCGGCTCGCCTGTCACGATCGGTGGGGTCGGGCCGCCATTCGCGACAGCGGAGCGGGAGGTGTCGGATGCCGCGGCTAGGGTCGTGTGAGAAGGGCGGGGCATGCGATACATCGAGGACGAAGGCCGGATCGTCTGGAGTGCGAGTGATCTGAAGGCGGCCGCCGAATGCGAGTTCGCCTGGCTGCGCGCGATCGACGCGCGGCTCGGACGCGTCGCGGCGGTCGAAGAGCCCGAAGACCTCACTCTCGAGCGCGCAGGGCGTCTCGGCACCGTGCACGAGCGCCGTGTGCTCGACGAGTACGTCGCGCGGTACGGCGACCGGGTGGCCGTGATCCCCGAGACGAGATCGTCGGATGCCGAGGCCCTGGCCGATGCAGTCGCCCGCACGAACGCGGCGCTGGCCTCTGATGCCGAGGTCGTCTACCAGGCGGCGTTCGCCACCGATTCGTTCGTGGGGTTCGCCGACTTCCTAGTGCGCGACGACGCTGCCGGCAGCGGATCCGGCCGGCCATGGATCGTGCAGGACACGAAGCTCGCGCGGCACGCCCGCGTCACCGCACTGATGCAGCTCGCGGCCTACGTCGACCAGCTCGACCGCCTCGACGTGCCCCGGTCCGGCCGTGTGCAGCTGCTGCTCGGCGACGGCAGCGTCAGCGAGCACGAGGTCGACGACCTTCTCCCCGTCTTCGCACTGCGCCGCGAGCGCCTGGCCGCTTTGATCGCCGACCGGCGCCTCGAGCTCGGGGCGGCGGGGGAGCCGATCGCGTGGGGCGACCCGCGCGGCGAGCTCGGCGTCGTCGCCTGCGGACGCTGCGCGACGTGCGACGCCGAGGTCGTGGCATCCCGTGACCTGCTCCTCGTCGCCGGCATGCGGCCGGTGCAGCGCGAACGGCTGCGCGCCGCCGGCATCCACACGATCGAGCAGCTCGCCGGGGCGCCGGCGGGGCCGACGGGGATGAATCCCGACGTGTTCGCGTCGCTGCGCACCCAGGCGCGCCTGCAGCTCGAGAGCCCGGCGGGCACGCCGCCGCTCGTGGCGCCGAAGGCCCACGTCTCGCGGCGCGATGTGACGGTGGTCGAGGCCGTGACGGTGGTCGACGCCGCGACCGTGGGCGACGCCGCGACGACCGCGCACGGCGCGGCGGTCCACGATGCGGTGGCGCAGGTCACGGTCGCGACTCTCCTCGAAGAGCCCGGCGTCCGTGAGGCCCCGCTTCCGGTCGAGGCGCCGCCGATCCCGGTCTTCGAGGTGGTGGCGCCGCAGGCGCTGGGCGCGCTGCCGCGTCCCGACCACGGCGACCTCTTCTTCGACTTCGAGGGCGACCCGCTGCACACCGAGCCGCCGATGCCGGGGGAGCCCACCCAGTGGGGAATCGACTACCTGTTCGGCTGGGTCGACACCCGCGAGCAGTACACCGCGCTGTGGGCGCACTCCTTCGCCGACGAGAAGCGCGCGCTCGAGACGTTCCTCGACATCGTGAACCTGCGGCGGCAGCAGTTCCCGGGCATGCACATCTACCACTACGCGCCGTACGAGCCGACGCACCTGCTGGCCATGGCCGCACGGCACGGCGTGCGCGAGGCCGACGTCGACCGGCTGCTGCGCGACGGCGTCTTCGTCGACCTCTACCCGATCGTGCGCCGCTCGTTGCGCGTCGGATCGCGGTCGTACTCGATCAAGAAGCTCGAACCGCTCTACATGGGCGACGAGGTGCGCACGAGCGACGTGCAGAAGGGCGACGACTCCATCGTCCGCTACGTCGAGGCCCGTGCGCTGCAGGCTGACGGCGCAGCGGCCGAAGCCGCCCTCGTCTTCGACGACCTCGCCGACTACAACCGCTACGACTGCGTGTCGACGCGGCGCCTGCGCGACTGGCTCGTCGACCGCGCGCGCGAGGCCGCTCTCGTGCCGTCGCCCAACCCCGAGCCGGACGAGCGCGCGTACGAGCCGTCGGCCCGGGCTACCGTGCTCGACGCACTCGCGCGGGAGCACGCCGAGGACTCCGTCGCGGGCCGCACGCTGCGCCTGGCCGCGGCCGCGATCGACTACTACCCGCGCGAGGCGAAGTCGTTCTGGGCGACGCACTTCCTGCGTATGCGCGAGCCGGTGTCGTTGTGGGACGAGACCCGCGATGTGGTCGCGATCGACCCCGCGCGCAGTCGCGTGCGCGAGGACTGGCATTTCCTCGAGAGCGGCCGAGGCGGGGAGCGGCGCGGCGTCGAGCTGCGCGGCGCCCTTGCCCCGGGCACCCGCCTCAGCGAGGGGACGAACCCGTTCGCCCTGTACGAGCTGCCCGCGCCGTACCCGTTCGACGCCTCGCCGCGGTGGATCCACTCCTACCGTTCGGTCACCGTCCTCGAGGTCCTCGACGACGGTGCCGTGATCGAGGAGACGGCGGTCGACGGCGTGACCTGGAACGAGCTGCCTCTCGCGCTCACACCTCAGGCGCCGCCCGCGGCGGGCAACCAGCAGGCCGCCATAGACGCGTGGGCGGATGCCGTCATCGACGCCGCGCCCGAGCTCCCGGCCGATCCTGCGACCGACATCCTGTGTCGCCGCCCGCCGCGCATGCTGCAGCCGCTGCTCGGAGCCGGGGTCGCACCGCGACCAGAGGGGAGCCCGCTCCCCGTCGCGGGCGAGGACGCCGTCGACGCGATCGCCCGCGCGGTGCGCGCGCTCGACCGCAGCTACCTCGCCGTGCAGGGCCCTCCCGGCACCGGCAAGACCTACGTCGGATCCCACGTCATCGCACGGCTCGTGCGGGACCACGGCTACAAGGTCGGCGTCGTCGCGCAGGGGCACGCGACGATCGAGCACCTGCTCGAGCGCGTGATCGCTGCCGGTGTGCCGGCCGCGCAGGTGGGCAAGGCCCCGAAGGATCCGGCTGCCGCGCACGGCTTCACCGTGCTGCCGAAGAACGGCGTCGCCGCGTTCACGGCCGAGCACGAGGCATCGGGGTTCGTCATCGGCGGCACGGCGTGGGACTTCAGTCACGAGGGCCGTGTTCCGCGCGGCAGCCTCGACCTGCTCGTCGTCGACGAGGCCGGGCAGTTCTCGCTCGCGTCGACGATCGCCGTGTCGCTCGCGGCGCCGCGACTGCTGCTGCTGGGCGACCCGCAGCAGCTGCCGCAGGTGAGTCAGGGCACCCACCCCGCACCCGTCGACACGTCGGCGCTCGGGTGGGTCATGGACGGCGCCGACGTCATCCCGACCGAGTACGGCTACTTCCTCGCAGAGACCCGGCGCATGCGACCGGAGGTCGCCGCGCCGGTCTCGACGCTGTCGTACCGTGGCGAGCTCGCGGCGCATCCGTCGACGGCGCTGCGCCGGATCGACGGCATCCGTCCCGGGCTGGTGCCGATCCCACTGCGCCATCACGGCAACGCGACGCAGTCCCTCGAAGAGGCCGCCGAGGTCGCCCGGCTGGTGACGGACCTCATCGGGCGGGAGTGGACGGATGCCGCCACCGACGACAGCGACGGCACATCAGCGCCGCTGCCGCCGCGACCGCTGGAACAGGGCGATCTCATCGTCGTCACCCCCTACAACGCCCAGCAGGTGGCCGTCGAGGCGGCCCTCGCCGCCGCGGGGTTCCCCGACGTGCCTGTCGGCACGGTGGACAAGTTCCAGGGCAAGGAGGCAGCTGTCGCCATCGTCTCCCTCGCGGCGTCGAGCGGCCGCGACGCGCCGCGCGGGCTCGAGTTCCTGCTGCTGCGCAACCGCCTGAACGTCGCGATCTCACGGGCGATGCACACCGCGTTCCTGGTGTACTCGCCCGGGCTCCTGGATGACCTGCCGTACACCCCGGAGGGGGTGGCCAGGCTCAGCGGGTTCGCGCGGCTCGTCGGTCGCGGCTGAGCGCCGCGTAGACTCGCGCACACGTCGCACACGACAGCCCGAGACTCTCACGCGGGCGACCGCGCGAGACGCCGCCCGAACAGGAGCCCGCATGGCCGACGACGCATCGCAGCAGTTCGAGATCGACCTCCCGCCCGAGCTCATCGGCGGCGCGTACGCCGACTTCGCCAACGTCTGGCATACGCCGACGGTGTTCGTGATGGACTTCCTCACCCTCGCGCAGCCCCCGCGCGAGCAGGTGGACGCCGAGACCGGCCAGCGCCACACCGTCGTGCCGGCACGCGTGGTGAGCCGCATCCGCATCCCGCCGGACCAGGTGTTCGAGCTGGCGAAGGCCCTCACCCAGCAGCTGGAGTTCTGGGAGCGCGAGACCGGACGCCGCAATCCGCAGGACCCGCCGCTGGGAGACTGAGGTCCGAGTCCGAGTCCGATTCCGGGCCCGGGCCCGGGCCCGGGTCGGCGGCGGTCTCGGGCGCGAGTAGTCCGCAGCACGCGGCATGTCAACCCCTTTGGGGTCTGAATCCGACCCCACGTAGCCTTGCCAGGCGCCAGAAGGCGTGCAGGCGCGACATCCGTTCGGCGAGGGGCGGGTGTCGCGCCGTCTCCACGTGCGGCGCCCTCGCGACCGCCCGGCCCGTATCATCGCCGACGCTTCCTCCTCTGTCAGACGGAGGGGGACGCCATGACCACGATCGACCGGCCGGCCGCGACGGCGGCGATCGCACCTGCGCGCACGGCGACCGATCCGGCAACGGCAGCCGGCGCGCCGCAGCCCCGTCGCGGGCTCCTGTTCTGGATCGTCCGCTACCTGCCCGCCGAGATCACAGGCACGGCGGTGATGGCGATCGCGGGCCTGCTCGCCACGCAGTGGACCGATGCGGCCCCGGTCATCGCCTTGGCCGCCCTTCTGGGCGAGATCGCCGGCTTCTATGCGGTGCTCGCGGCCACGATCTACCTCGAGCTCGTGCCGGTCACCGGGACGCGCCGCAAGGCCCTCGGCAAGACCGGCGTGCTCCTGATCGCCGAGTTCGGCGCGGCCGAGGTGCTCGACACCCTGCTCGTGCGACCGGCGGCACTCCTGCTGGGCGTCTGGCTCTTCCCCGATCCGCTGTGGGGCATGCTGGCCGGCAAGGTCGCCGCCGACATCGTCTTCTATGCGGTCGCCGCGGGCGCGTTCACCGTCACCGCCCGCACCGGACTGCGCGACGGGGGCCGGAATCGGCGCACGGAAGGGGCGGCGACATGAACCTCGACGCGCTGCGCCGGGAGCCGCGGACGGCTCCCGCCTTCGCCGACCGGCGGCGCGCGGAGGCATCCGCCGTGATGTCGTCGGTGGCGGCGCGGGCCGCCATCGCCCTGCACGGGACCCCGCTGCTGCTGCTGGATCCGCAGCGCGTCCGCACGCAGTATCGCCGACTTCGCGCCGCGCTCCCGTTCGTCGGCTTCCACTACGCGGTCAAGGCGCTCGCGCATGACGCAGTGCTCGACGTGCTCGACGACGCGGGCTGCGGATTCGACATCGCCACCGGCGAGGAGCTCGCGATGCTCACGCGCCGCGGCATCGACGCCTCGCGGATGATCCACACGCATCCGATCAAGAAGCCCGCCGAGATCGCCTGCGCCCTGGCCGCGGGGGTGCGCACGTTCGTGGTCGACAACGAGGTCGAGATCGGCAAGTTCCGGGGCGCGCCGGCGGACACACGGCTGCTCGTGCGGCTGGCGTACCGCAGCCCGCATGCCAAGAGCGACCTGTCCAGCAAGTTCGGCGTCGGACCGTTCGAGGCCGCCCATCTCGTCGAGAGCGCCCTCGCCGCCGGGGTCACGGTCGCCGGCTTCAGCTATCACGTCGGCAGCCAGCTCGACGATCCCGCTCGGTTCGCGTCCGCCGCTGCCGACACGATCGAGCTCATGGGCATCCTGGAGCGGCGCTGCAACGTGCAGTTCGACACGCTCGACATCGGCGGTGGGTTCCCGGCCTCGTACGACTCCGAGTCGGCAGCGATCGACGACATCGCGGCGCAGCTGCGACCGGTGCTCGCCCCGTACGCACGCCGACTCGACATCATCGCGGAGCCCGGCCGCGTGATGGTCGCCGATGCGATGACCCTCGTGACGAGCGTCGTCGGCATCGCCGAGCGCGGCGACGGGCGGTGGTACTACCTGGACGACGGCGTGTACGGGTCGTACTCGAACGTGCTGACGGAGGACGTGCATCCGCTGGTGTTCGCCGCACGCGACCTCACGGCGACCGACCCCTGGAGCGGCCGGCTCTCCGCCGGCGCGAGCGCCGGTGACCACCGCTGGGCGACGCTGGCCGGACCCACCTGCGACTCTTCGGACGTCATCGCACGAGAGGTCCTGCTGCCCGAGCTGCGCGTCGGTGATCTGCTCGTGAGCCCCACCATGGGGGCGTACACCACCGTGACGGCGACGCGCTTCAACGGCCGCCCCTTCACTCCGGTGGCCGTGATGGGCAGGGGTGCGCCGAGAGTCGAGGCCGGCGAGACCGCCGACCTCCGCCGCGTGCCGATCGTCTGACGCGACGGACTCGCGGCTCAGACCGTGCCGTACAGCCGATCGCCGGCGTCGCCGAGTCCGGGCACGATGTAGCCCTTCTCGTTGAGGCGCTCGTCGAGCGCGCCGAGCACGAGGGTGACGTCGCGTCCTTCGACCTGCTTCTCGATGGCGGCGACGCCCTCGGGAGCCCCGAGGATGCAGATCGCCGTCACGTCCTGCGCGCCGCGCTGGAACAGGAACTCGATCGCGGCGCCGAGCGAGCCGCCGGTCGCCAGCATGGGATCGAGCACGAAGCACTGGCGGTCGCTCAGGTCGTCGGGCAGTCGCTCGGCGTAGGTCGACGGCTCGAGGGTCTCGTGGTCGCGGACCATGCCGAGGAAGCCCACCTCGGCGGTCGGGATGAGCTTGACCATGCCCTCGAGCATGCCGAGGCCGGCGCGCAGGATGGGCACGACGAGGGGTCGCGGCTCGTCGATGCGGACGCCGGTCGTCGTGGTGACGGGCGTCTGGATCTCGATGGGCGCCACGCGGACGTTACGCGTCGCCTCGTACGCGAGGAGGGTGACGAGCTCCTCGGTGAGCTGACGGAACACGGGGGACGAGGTGCGCTGGTCGCGCAGCACCGTGAGCTTGTGGGTGATGAGCGGGTGGTCGGCGACGTGCAGGCGCATAGAGACAGGTTAGTGCGTCGCCGCCCTCGAACCCGGGGCCGGTTCGATGCGGACGGCTACGCTCGTGCTGTGCAGCCCGCTTCCGCCGACCTCGCAGCGATGGATCGCGCGCTCGCGCTCGCCGCCGCGGCAGGCGAAGCGGGTGACGTGCCCGTCGGCGCGGTGGTGACGGATACCGAGGGCAGAGTGATCGCCGAGGGCCGCAATCTCCGCGAGCTCGACCACGATCCGACCGCGCACGCCGAGGTGGTGGCGCTGCGCGCGGCGGCTGCGGCGCGCGGCTCGTGGAACCTCGAGGGCTGCACGCTCGTGGTCACCCTGGAGCCCTGCGTGATGTGCGCGGGCGCCGTGCTGCAGTCGCGCATCTCGCGACTGGTCTTCGGCGCGTGGGACGCGAAGGCCGGCGCCGCGGGCTCGGTGTACGACGTCGTCCGCGACCGGCGTCTGCCGTATCGTGCCGAGGTCGTCGCCGGGGTGCGCGAGGATGCGGCATCCGCTCTCCTGCGGGCCTTCTTCGACGTGCGCCGCTGAGTCGTCCTCGGGACCCTTCCGCGCATCAGAGAACTGGGGGGTCAGCCCCCGTGGATCGGGGGGACAGCACCCTGCTGCGGCTCTCCCGCCCGGGCCTAGCGTGACGCACGTGACCCGCCTCATCGAACCCGTCCGCACCGGTACCGCCATCGCGCGGCCGGGCGGCATCCGTTCCCGGATCGGCTGGACGTTCGTCCTGCTGACAGCGATCGCGATCGTCGCCTATGCCGCTGTGCCGTACTTCACCGCCTCGCTCGAGGCGCTCGCCGAGAGCCCCGGGCTCGCCGCGGACTACGTCGGGAAGCCGCCGCTCATCCAGGCGGCGCTCTACGTGCACATCGCCGGCGGCGCGACGGCGCTCGCACTGGGGGCGCTGCAGTTCTGGCGCGGTCTGCGTGCCCGTGCGCCACGCGTGCACCGGTGGATCGGGCGCGTCTACCTCGTCGGCGTCGCCGTCGGCAGTCTCGGCGGTCTCGTGATCGCCCCGACGAGCAGCGCCGGCTTCGTCGGGTTCTTCGGCTTCACCACGCTGGCCGTGCTGTGGCTCGTCACCGGGTGGCGGGCGTACCGCGCGATCCGGCGCGGCGATGTGCCCACTCACCGGGCGTGGATGATCCGCAACTACGCCCTGACGTACTCTGCCGTGACGCTGCGGATCTGGCTGCCGCTGCTGGTGTTCGCCCCGCTGCTGTTCGGGCAGACGCCCGACTTCGAGAACGCCTACGCCGCAGTGCCGTTCATCGCCTGGCTTCCGAATCTCCTCGTCGCGGAGTGGCTCATCCGCCGCCGTGGGCTGCCGTCGTACCGCCTGCCCGTCTGAGGCTGCGAAGTGCCCCGCCCGGGCCGCTGGCATCCGTCGCCGATCCATCTCGTTCACTTGCGCTATACGTACGTGAAAAGGCGGTTCGCGTGTACGAACAGCGCAAGTGAACCGATTCAGCACGGCGGCGGAGCGCGCGTGACGTCGTTGGTGAGGCGCAGAGGGTCAGCGGGGCAGATCGGGCAGTATCTCGCCCAGATACTCGACGTGCGAGACGTCCTGCAGATCCAGCAGCTGGAAGTACACACGCTCGATGCCGAACGACCGGTAGAACGCGATGCGCTCGCCGATCTCGGCGGCGTCGCCCACGATGTTCGTGCCGTCCCGCACGTCGGCGACCGTCTTTCCGATCCGCCCGGCGCGGCGGGCGACCTCGGCATCGTCGCGCCCGGCGAAGGTCGACATCGCGATCGAGAGCCGCACGGTCGCAGGGTCGCGGCCGATCCGGTCGCAGGCGGCGCGCAGGTTGTCGATGCGCTCCTGGATCTGGTGGTCTTCCGGGAAGCCGATGTTGTACTCGCGTGCGAAGCGGGCGACGAGGTCGGGGGTGCGCCGCGGACCGCCGCCGCCGATGATCACGGGGACGGACTGCTGCAGCGGTTTCGGCAGACCGGGTGCTTCGACCAGCTGGTAGTTCGTCCCGCTGAAGCTGTAGGTCTCGCCGTCGCGCGTGGCCCACAGGCCGGTCACGATCTCGAGCTGCTCCTCGAGGAGGTCGAACCGCTTGGCCGGGAACGGGATGCCGTAGGCCCGGTGCTCGCGCTCGAACCACCCGGCTCCGAGTCCGAGCTCGACGCGTCCGCCCGACATCGCGTCGACCTGGGCGACCTGGATCGCCAGTGAGCCGGGGTGACGGAAAGTGACGGGGGAGACCAGGGTGCCGATGCGGATCCGGGACGTCTCGCGGGACAGCCCCGCCAGCGTCGTCCAGGCGTCGGTCGGTCCCGGCAGGCCGTCGCCCATCCCGCTCAGGTAGTGGTCCGACCGGAAGTATCCGGTGAAGCCGAGGCGCTCGGCGGTCTGGGCGTAGGCGAGCTCGTCGTCGTAGGTGGCACCGAGGTGGGGCTCGGTGAAGATGCAGTATTCGATGATCGTTCCCTGTGTGTGTCTCGCGGTCGCACGTCAGGTCGACGCGGTCCGACGACCTCTGGGGGCTGAGGCTGAAGGAGCGCCGGAGACTCAGTCGGCCGACTTGATGACGAACTCGGATGTCGGCGGCGCGGGGTCCTCGCCGGGGCGATAGATGTCGGGCTCCACGTAGATCACCCGCGCCGCGGGCACGGCGGCGCGCACACGCACCTCGACGCGGTCGATGTCGGCGGCGACGTGCGCGAGCGGCGCGTCGGCGGCGAACCCGATCTTCGCGGCGACGAGGAGCTCGTCGGGGCCGAGGTAGAGCGTCTTGAGGTGGATGAGCTTCTCGACCTCGGGTCCGGCGGTGATGGCGGCGACGATGCGCTGGTGATCGGCCTCCGTGGCGCCCTCGCCGACGAGCAGGCTCTTCGTCTCGATGCCGAGGACGATCGCGATCACGATGAGCAGCGTGCCGATCATGAGCGTGCCGAGGGCGTCGAAGACCGGGTTGCCGGTGATCACGGTGAGGCCGACGCCGAAGAGCGCGAACACCAGCCCGATGAGCGCGCCGACGTCTTCGAGCAGGACGACGGGGAGCTCCGGCGCCTTCGCGTGGCGGACGAACGACACCCACGACTGACCGCGGCCGCGCACGTGGTTGCTCTCGCGGACGGCGGTGCGCAGCGAGAACGACTCGAGGCCGATCGCGACGACCAGCACGACGATGGGCAGCCACCACCACTGCTCGTCCAGCCCGTGCGGGTGGGTGAGCTTCTCGACGCCCTCGTAGATCGCGAACAGACCGCCGACCGAGAACAGGATGATCGACACGACGAACGCGTAGACGTATCGCTCGCGTCCGTAGCCGAAGGGGTGATCGCGGTCGGCCATCTTCTTGGCCTTGCGCCCGCCGAGCATCAGCAGCAGCTGGTTGCCCGAGTCGGCGACCGAGTGGATCGCCTCGGCGAGCATCGAGGCCGAGCCCGAAAGGAACCAGGCGATGAACTTCGCCAGGGCGATGCCCATGTTCGCCAGGAACGCCGCGAGGATCGCCTTGCCGCCGCCGGAAGCACTCATGCCGACGAGTCTACGGATGCCGGGCCCGCGGCTCGCGCGCCGGACGCGCGTCCGGCGCGGTCAGTCGGACGAGCGCAGGATGATGGCCTCGGTCGGGGGCGCGGGATCGTGACGGTGTCCGACGTAGCCGATGATCTCGAGCAGTGCGTGACGGAACTCCGCCAGCTGCTCGAGGTGGGGCGTGTGGCCGACGCCCTCGAGATTTCGCTCGGTCACCTGGCCGCCGGCATCCGCGTACCGCGTGAGCACGTCGCGCGTCTGCGAGACCATCGGCTGCGGCGGAGCGACCTCGTCGCCGGGCCAGTCCGGCACGATGCCGAGCTTGCCGAGGTTGTTGTAGTCGTAGAGCGAGGCGTCCGAGATGATCGGGTCGAGCACGCCGTGGATCCACAGGATCGCCGGCTTCACAGGCATGTCGACGATGGCCGACACATCGAAATGCCCCGGCGTCATCGTGTTGACCACGCCGATACCGCCCGCGGCGAAGCCCGGCCAGCTGGGGCTCGTCACGGAATCGCCCGGGTAGTTGCCTGTGGCGGTCGACGTCGTGAGCATCGAATCGACCCACACGTCCTCATGTGGGCTCTCGTACCCCGCCGCGACGAAGCCGGATCGGAAGACGCTGCGCGGCGAGGTCGCTGCGTCGTCCGTCGTGTCGTGGTCGATCAGGCGCTGCACGAAGTCGGGGTTCACCGTCCCTCCACCGCAGCCCGCGTCGTCGTCGGTGAGACGCGTCCCATCGCGACGGGTTCCTCCGAAGCCGTATGGCGAGATCGGAGCTTCCAGGGTGAGGCTCAGCACGGGGTGCTCGAGCGCGTACTGCATGATGACGCCGGCGCCCATGGACCAGCCGACGAGATGGGCGGTAGGGATGCCGAGCGCACTCAGCGTCGCGGCCACATCGTCGCTGAAGTCGCGCACCCCGCGCGTCGCGTCGATCGGCGCGTGCTCCGTGCCGCCGAACCCCCGCAGGTCGATCGCGATCACCCGCAGGTCGGTGGGGAGATCGAGCATCAGCTCCTGCCAGAACAGTGCCGACGAGAGGTTGCCGTGGATCAGCACCACGGTGCGCTCCGGCGGCGTGGCGGGATCGTCGCCCTCGCGCTCGAGCACGTTGACGGTGAGTCCGGGCGTCTCCACGCTGCGCGCGGTGATGCCGTCGAAGAGCGTCATGTCGGAAGCCTCCCACGTCGTGCGGGGGGCTCCTGCGTCCCCGCACTTCCGAGGATAGACCGGCCCGAGACGCCGTGAACGGACTCTCGCGTCGCGGACGGCGGAGGCAGCGGCGGCGGCATCCGTCCGCCTCCCGGCGTACGGATGACGCTCGGCGCTCACTCCTCGGCTGCGGCGGTGGTCGGCTCCCCGGTGTAGAACGCGTACGTGTTGTCGGCGGCCCGTGCGGCGACCGCGGGGTCGGCGCCGTCGGCTGCGTGAGCGGCTCCCCAGGCGTCTGCGGCGCCGCGGTAGAACGCCCTGCCCTCGTCGGTGAACGCCCATGCCTCGGCTTCTCCGGGCGAGGGGCCGTCGCCTGCGCTCAGGTGCAGGCCGAGGCCCAGCAGGCCGCCGTCCCAGCCGACGCCCGTCGCACCGGGGCCGTAGACGTCCCAGAACTCCGCGGGCACATCGTCGGTGCGGGCGACGTGCTCGAGTTCGAACCTTGTCTCGGCGTCGCCCTCGGCCGTCAACCGCACGGTGAGCCAGGTCACGCCGCCGCCGTACTCCCAGGTCGCCGTGAAACGGGCCGAGCCGTCCGCAGGAGGCGCGCACTCCTGGATCTCGCCGCCGGCGTTGCCCTCGATCTGATACCGGCCGCCGAGCCGGAGATCGCCCGTGATCGGCTGGAACCATCGCGCGATCCGCGCCGCGCTGGTGACGGCGTCCCACACATCGTCGATGGGGGACGGATACGTCTGCGCGAGCGTCTGGACGCGCGCCGGGTAGCCGTCGATCTCTGCGCTCGCGATCTCGCGGGTCACCGCGTCGAGCTGGTTCTGTACGTCGACCATGTCATTCCTCCTGGGGGTCGGTCGTGTCGGATTCGTCGCTCGCGGCATCCGGTTCCTGCTCGGCGGCGAGCCGGCGCTGGCGGCGTCCTCGGGCGAGCTCGGTGCCGAGGGCGTCGAGGTGCGGCTGCCAGAAGCGCCGGAACGGGTCGAACCACGCGGCGGCGTTCTCGAGCGGCTCGGGAGCGATGGCGTACAGCCTCCGCACGCCGTCGGGACGCACCGTCGCGAATCCCGACTCCCGCAGCACGCGCAGGTGCTGCGAGACGGCGGGCTGCGAGATGCCGAACTCGCGCTGCACGTCCTCGCCGATCTCGCCGGCGCTGCGCTCGCCCTCCGCCAGGAGTTCGAGGATGCGCCGGCGAACCGGATCGCCGAGGATGTCGAGTGCGTGCACGATGTCCATACTTGCTCGTGCGCTTATATAAGTCAAGTGTTAAGTCCGAGAGCGCTGTGCTCAGCGCTCGTAGGATGACGCCATGCCTGCTGACCTCACCGCCCTTCCGCCCATCGCGATCCTCGGCGCCGGCTCGATGGGCGGCGCGATCGCGCGCGGCCTCTCTCGCTCCGGCCTCGCCGGCGGGGGAGTGACGACCACGAACCGTTCGCGCGCGAAGGCCGCCGAGCTCGACGGGCTCGACGGCGTGACCAGCGTCGCGCTGGAGGCGAACCCGACCGCGAACACGGATGCCGCAGCCGCCGCCGACGTCGTGCTCGTGGGAGTGAAGCCCCCGATGGTCCCCGATCTGCTGCGGGAGATCGCCCCGTCGCTGCGGCCCGGCGCCATCGTCGTGAGCCTCGCCGCGGGGGTCACGATCGCGACGTTCGAGCAGCTCCTCGGCGGCGTCGCAGTGCTGCGCTCGATGCCGAACACGCCCGCCCTCGTGGGGCGCGGCGTCACCGGGCTCGCGGCAGGGTCGCAGGCAGACGCCGATGCGGTCGCCACGGTCCGGCGGCTCTTCGAGACCGTCGGCGCCGTCGTCGAGGTGCCCGAGGCGCAGATCGACGCGCTGTCGACGATCTCGGGTTCGGGTCCCGCCTACTTCTTCCTCCTCGTGGAGGAGTTCACCAAGGCCGCCGTCGGCAAGGGTTTCTCGCCGGCGGAGTCGCAGCTGCTGGCGGAGCAGACGTTCATCGGCGCCGCCGCGCTGCTCGAGGCCTCCGAAGACGACCCGGCGGCGCTCCGCCGACGCGTCACGAGCCCGAAGGGCACCACGGAGCGGGCCGTCGCCGTGCTGCAGGACGCGAAGCTCGACGAGGTGTTCGCCCGGGCGACGGACGCGGCGCTCGCGCGCGCGAAGGAGCTCGCCCAGGGCGGTTGAGCGTGCACGCGGGCACGCGATCCGCGGCGGGCACGCGATCCGCGGCGGGTCAGTCTCGAGGCTGCTTCATGTACCACTCGGTGAACGCGCGGGCCCGCCCTTCCTCGTCGAGGTCGATCACCCACAGGTTGCGGTAGACGCGGCCGTCGGGCAGCTCGTCGTCAGGGGCGTAGACCGTGCGGCCGTCCACGAACACGCGGTCGCCGTCGACGCCCGCGATCTCCCACTCGAACTCGTACGTGCCGGGCTCGTCGCGCGCCTCGAGCCAGCCGGCGACGATGGCGTCGGCCCCGGCCCACGGTTCACCCCAGGGCTGGGTGAAGTACACGGCATCGTCGGTGAAGAGGCCCCGGATGTCGGCGGGCTCATTCGTCTTCCATGCGTTCTCGTACGCGTCGACCCATCGCCGGGCGGCGGCATCCGTCGTGTTCCGCTCTGTCATGCCGCGAGTATGCCGCGGGGCGGGGACATCCGACAGAGGGCCGCGTCAGCGCTCGAGCGAGGCGAAGCGCTCGATGTCGGAGTTGGTGCCCGAGACGATGATCAGGTCGTGGTTGGTGACCACGGTGTTCGCCTCGGCGTAGCGGAAGGGCTTGCCCGGGCTCTTCACGCCCACCACGGTGACGTTGTACTTGGTGCGCACGCCGGACTCGTTGAGGCCGACGCCGCGGATGAACTTCGGCGGGTACAGCTTGGCGAGGGCGAAGTCGTCGTCGAAGCGGATGAAGTCGAGCATGCGGCCGCTGACCAGATGGGCGACGCGCTCACCGGCCTCGCGCTCGGGGTAGATGACGTGGTTCGCCCCGACGCGGGCGAGGATCTTGCCGTGCGACTGCGAAACCGCCTTCGCCCAGATCTGCGGCACCTTGAGGTCGACCAGGTTCGCGGTGATGAGCACCGACGCCTCGATCGACGAGCCGACGGCGACGACGGCGACCTGGAAGTCCTGCGCACCGATCTGCTTGAGCGCGTCGATGTTGCGGGCGTCGGCCTGCACCGTGTGCGTGACGCGCTCCGACCACTTCTGCACGAGATCGAGACTGTCGTCGATCGCGAGCACCTCGCGATCGAGCCGATCGAGCTCACCCGCGCACGCGGCGCCGAAGCGCCCCAGTCCGATCACGAGAACGGGCGCGTCGCCCCTCATCCGCTCAACCAACGATGGGCCTTTCCACGGGCAGCGAGTAGAGCTGCGAACGGGATGTCGCGGCCACGGCCGCGGCGAGAGTCACTGTACCAATGCGGCCCATGAAGATCGTCAGGGCCATCACATAGACGGCCGGATCCGACAGCTCGGCCGTCAGGCCGGTGGAGAGGCCCACGGTCCCGAAGGCCGAGATGACGTCGAACAGGACGTCCGACACCTGCTCCTGCGAGATCTGGGAGATCACGATCGTGGAGAGTGCGACGATCGTCGCCCCCCACGCGACCACGGAGAGGGCGACGCGCTGCACGTCGCTCGGGATGCGCCGGCCGAACGCCTGAACCGACGGGCGACCCTTGGCCTCGGAGAACACGGCCAGTGCGAGCACGGCGAGCGTCGTCACCTTGATGCCGCCCGCCGTCGAAGCCGAGCCGCCGCCGACGAACATGAGCATGCAGCCGACGATGAGTGACGAGCCGTGGAGCTCGCCGATGTCGACGACGGCGAAGCCGCCGGACCTGGTCATCGCCGACAGGAAGAATGCCTGGAACGTGGTGTCCCAGGCATCCATCGACCCGAAGGTCTTCGGGTTGTTGTACTCGAGCGCGAGGAAGGCCGCCGCGCCGGCGAAGAACAAGAGCACCGTGGTGATCATCGTGAGCTTCGTGTGCAGCGGCCAGCGGCGGACGTCCCACACGTGCTTCCACAGGGCGTAGATTACGGGGAAGCCGATGCTGCCGAGGAACACGCCGACCATCAGCACCGTCAGCAGGAAGTAGTCGTCGGCGAACGGCTCCAGTCCGCCCGGATTGGGCGTGAAGCCCGTGTTGGTGAACGCCATCGCCGCGTAGAACGGGGCCTCCCAGAGGGCCTCCAGCGGCCGGATGCCGGCGAGCAGGAGCGACGGATACAGGGCGATCGCGACGAGCGCCTCGATGAGGAGGGTCGAGAGTGCGACCGTGCGCAGCAGCTGGCCGACCTCGCCGAGGCGGACCGTCTGGCTCTCGTTGACGGGTCCGGCGTGGGCGCGCATGGGATTGGTGTCGCTCGCGGCGATGAGCTTCGCCCGCAGCCCGAGGCGCTTCGAGATCACGAGGCCGAGGATCGACGCCAGGGTGAGGACGCCCATCCCGCCGATGTTCACGCCGATGAAGATGATGACCTTGCCCAGTGGCGAGAACGTGGATGCGATGTCGACCGTGGACAGGCCGGTGACGCAGATGGTCGAGACCGCGGTGAACACCGCGTCGGCGAGCGGCAGCCGGCGGCCGTCCGCGGACGCGGCGGGCAGAGACAGCAGCGCCGTGAAGACCAGGATCAGCGACACGAACACCAGCACCGCGAATCGCGCGGGCGAGGTGGTGGTCAGATTGCGCAGCTGATCCCACAGCCGTCGCAGCATCGACGGGATGCGCCGCACGAGCGACCCGGCCGGGTCCGTCGTCATGCGTCGCCCCCTTCTCCAAGACCCCAGTCATGGTACTCCGCGGGGCTCCCGACTAATCTGAGCACATGGCGGACATCTTCGACGTGATCGCGGACGGAACACGTCGCGACATCCTGCGACTGCTGCTCGATCGATCATCCGCCGGAGAGCGCGGCACCAGCGTGTCGCACATCGTCACAGAGCTCGGCGCCAGCCAGCCGACGGTCTCGAAGCACCTCAAGGTGCTGCGCGAGGCGCACCTGGTCTCGGTGCGCGAGGAGGGGCAGCATCGCTACTACAGCCTCTCGGCCGCACCGCTGGACGAGGTCGACGACTGGCTCGTGCCGTTCCTCGACGGCGACGGCGGCGAGGCCGGCGAAGGGGTGGCCGTGGCGCTGCCCGACTCGGCCGCCCATGCGGCCGAAGTCGTCGGACGAGCCGCCGCCTCGGCCAAGCACGCTCTCGAGAACGCCTTCAAGCGCCTCCCCGGCCGCTGAGTCGTCGTCCGGTCGTTGAGCGAGGAGCGCAGCGACGAGACGAAACGCGCCGAGTCGACCTCTGTCGTCTGCTCGGGCGTTTCGTCATCTGCGTTTCGACTCGCAAGCTCGCTCAACGACCGGACCCGGGGGAGGATGACCCCGCGCAGCGGGACGGGCTCTACCGGCGCCCGGCCTTGCGGCGGAACAGCCAGGCACCCCAGACGAACGAGACGACGAGGATCCCGAGGCACCAGGCGATCGCCCACCCGACGGTGTCGTCGACGGGCGCTCCCATCAGGAGGCCGCGGATCGTCTCGATGATCGGAGTCACCGGCTGGTACTCCGCGACGCCCTGGAGCCACTCGGGCATCGTGTCGACCGGCACGTACGCGCTCGAGAGATACGGCAGGAACAGGATGATGAACCCGTAGCCGTTGGCGCCCTCGGGGCTGCCGGAGGCGAGCCCGATCGCCGCGAACAGGTACGTGATCGCGAGGATCCAGAGCGCGATCACCGCGACCGCGCCGAGCCAGCCCCACAAGCCCGCCGTCGGACGGAACCCCACGAGCAGTGCGACGCCGATCACGATCGCTGTCGCGAACAGGTTGCGCAGCAGACTCGCCACGACGTGTCCGGTGAGCACGGCGCTCGCGCGCACGGGCATCGTCCGGAACCGGTCGATGATGCCGGCCTTCATATCGCCTGCGACGTAAACGGCGGTGGAGGCGGCGCCGAAGCCGGCGCACGTGAGTATCACGCCCGGCACGACGTAGTTGACGTAGTCGCCGGTGGGGTCGATCGCCCCGCCGAAGACCCACGTGAACATCAGCATGAGCATCACCGGCAGCAGGATCGCCATCAGCAGCGATTCGCCGTCGCGCAGCGAGTGTAGAAGGCTGCGCCCGACGAAGACACCCTCGGCGGTGAGGCCGGTCACCCGCGGACGCAGCGCGGGGAGGGTCGGCGAGGCGGTCACGGTGGTCATGCGATCTCCTTCATGGTGTCGGCCCGGCGGGCGTCGGCGCGCTCGCCGCGGCCGTCGGGGGTGGTGAGTGCGAGGAACACGTCGTCGAGGCTCGGTCGCCGCAGCGTGACGACGCCCTCGGCGCCCGACTCGTCGAGCACGTCGAGCGCCCGGCGCAGACCGGTCACCGAGCCGTCGGTGGCGACTTCGCGGACGAGCTCGCCGTGCGCGTCGTGCAGCTCGACCGTGTCGCCGCCGATGCGGGACTTCAGCTGCGCGGCGGTTCCGGTGGCGACCACGCGGCCGCCGTCGAGCACGGCGATGCGGTCGGCCAGCTGGTCTGCCTCCTCGAGATACTGCGTGGTGAGGAAGACCGTGGTCCCCGCGTCGGCGAGCGAGCGGATGACGTCCCACAGTTCACGGCGGCTGCGAGTGTCGAGCCCCGTCGTCGGCTCGTCGAGGAACAGCACCTCGGGCGTGACGACGAAGCTGAGCGCCAGGTCGAGCCGTCGGCGCATGCCCCCCGAGTAGGTGCCGACGCGGCGGGATGCGGCATCCGTCAGTCCGAAGCGCTCGAGCAGCTCCGCGGCGCGTCTGCGGGCCGAGCGCCGGGAGAGCCCCGACAGGCGGCCCATCATGACGACGTTCTCGGTGCCGGTGAGGACGTCGTCCACGGCGGCGGCCTGGCCGGTCAGGCTGATGCGGCGCTTGACCTGCTCGGGAGCACGCGCCACATCGACGCCCGCGACCGTGGCGGTGCCGGCGTCGGGGTGGACGAGCGTCGTGAGGATGTTGATGGTCGTGGTCTTGCCGGCGCCGTTCGGGCCCAGGAGCGCGAAGACCTCGCCACGGGCGACGTGGAGGTCGAGACCGTCGAGCACGTGCTGGCGGCCGAACGTCTTTCGCAGGCCCTCGACGACGATGACCGGCGGAGCGGTGCGGTCGGGCATGGGACTTCCTCTCAGAGATCTGTGTATGGGCGAAACTGTGTACAGCATTAACTGTTTATGACGGTAACACACTGTTTACCTCATAAACAGTCTTAGACTGACGGGATGACCGACGCCGTCGAGCCCGAGCTTCCGCGGGGCATCGCCCTCGCATGGGGCGTCGCCGCCAGTCCGCAGCGGGGTCCCAAGCGCGAGATGAGCGTCGAGCGCATCGTCGAGGCGGCGATGGAGATCGCGGATGCCGAGGGCCTGGGCGCCGTGTCGATGGCGGCGGTCGCGGCGAAACTCGGGTTCACGCCCATGTCGCTGTACCGGTACGTCACCGCGAAGGAAGACCTCGTGCTGCTCATGCAGGAGGAGGCCACCGGGTCGCCTTCGGAGGCGACGCGGGAGGCGGGCGGCTGGCGTGAGCGCCTGGAGGCGCTGTTCGGCGAGCAGCTGCAGCATTACCTGCGGCACCCCTGGGTCCTCGACATCCCGATCTCGGGCGTTCCGGCCACTCCCAACAGCGCAGCGTGGATGGATGCCGGGATCAGCGCGCTCGACGAGACGCCGCTGACCTACGAGGAGCGGTTGGCCGTGATGCTCCTGGTCACGGGCACGGCGCACTGGGCGGGCACGGTGCTCGCCGGGTATGCGCGCGTGGAACGCGAGCAGGGTGTCGGCAGCGACACGATCGCCCGCAACGAGGATGCGATGTTCCGGGCGCTCATCACCGCCGAGGCGTACCCCTCACTGCGGGCCGCGATCGAGGCGGGTGCGTTCCTGGACGACTC
Source organism: Microbacterium sp. ZW CA_36 (assembly GCF_044987475.1). Lineage (NCBI taxonomy): Bacteria > Bacillati > Actinomycetota > Actinomycetes > Micrococcales > Microbacteriaceae > Microbacterium > Microbacterium sp. ZW CA_36. Next base: position 13,793 of record NZ_JBJDRL010000037.1, on the reverse strand, counting down.
GGACCCGTTCTCCTTCGCGCTGGAGCGCGGCCTCGACGGGGTCGCCGCCTACATCGCCGCCGCAGCCGAAGGCCGGCGGGGCGAGCGCAAGCAGTGGGTCACGCTCGACGATGCCGACATCGCCGACGACAAGAAGTTCCGCGAGGCGCAGAAGGCGGTGCGGCAGGCCGAGAAGGCGCTGCGCGACGCGCGCAAGCTCGAACGTCTGGCCGCGCGCGAAGCGCACGACCGCAAGGCGCGCCAGCGCGCCGATGCGTGAACCGGCCTCATCCGCCACAGAAGTCACAGCCGTTCACACAGGCACCGTGTTTACACGCCGGTCCCGCGCGTTCTAGAGTGTGTGCAGCACTCCTGGGGAAGGAATCGACATGGCTGAACTGTCCGATGTGCGCTTCCTCACGGTCGCCGAGGTCGCCGAGCTCATGCGCGTGTCGAAGATGACGGTGTACCGCCTGGTGCACTCCGGCGAGCTGCCCGCTGTCCGCTTCGGACGCAGCTACCGGGTCCCCGAGTCCGCCGTCACCGCGGCCCTGCAACGGCCGATCGCCGACGTCGGCTAGACTGATCCGAGGCATTTTCCGTAACTGCCCGTTCCCGGGCGCCGCACACGCCGCGCCCAGACCCCGACATAGTGAGGTTTTCCGTGGGTTCTGTCATCAAGAAGCGCCGCAAGCGCATGGCGAAGAAGAAGCACCGCAAGCTGCTTCGCAAGACTCGCCACCAGCGCCGCAACAAGAAGTAAGCGGCATCCGCACCAAGCGCCTGTCTTCGGACGGGCGCTTCGTGTATGCCTGCTCCGCCCGGCGGAGTCCGCGACCCGAGAGGCCGACATGAAGTCCATCACCGTTCAGCAGCGGCGTGAGCGCGCCGACACCCCGCTCATCGACGTGCGCGAGGTCGACGAGTTCGCCGCCGGGCACGTGCCCGGGGCGGTCAACATCCCGATGTCCGCGATCGGCGGCCGGCTCGACGAACTGCCCGACGGCGCGTTCGACGTCATCTGCGCGATCGGAGGCCGTTCGGGCCGCGTTGTCGAGGCCCTCGAGGCGCGTGGCTACGACGCCACCAACGTCGACGGCGGCACAAACGAGTGGATCGCCGCCGGCTACCCGGTCGAGGCGTGACGGCAGAGCCCGCGTGACCACGATCACCCTCATCGGCAAGCCGGACTGCCACCTGTGCGACGTCGCCCGCGAGGTCGTCGAGACGGTCGTGGCCGAGCTGCCCGAGGACGCCGTCGACGTCGAGGAGCTCTCGATCGCCGAAGACCCCGCGCTCTACGCGCAGTGGTGGGAGAAGATCCCGGTGGTGCTCATCGACGGAGAGCTGCACGGCCACTGGCGTGTGTCGCCCGACCGCCTGCGTGCCGCGCTCAGCACCGCGCGCTGATCTCGATTCTCCGCTCCGGCGCCCCGCGCGACGCCCACGGCGTCATCCGAACCCGCTCGGCATACTCGACGAGAGCGGTCACGCGGTCAGCCGCGCGCGGAGCGTGTCGAGCTCCGCGTCGGAGAGGCCACCCGACTGGAGGTAAGCGGCGGCGCCGCCCTCGCCGTCGACCCACGTCAGCGCCTGTTCGATCGCTGCGGGAGGAGTCGCCGTCACCAGAGTGCGCAGGGAGTCGGTGATTGGCACGCCCATGGCGGTGATGGTGCCGAGCATGCTTTCGGCCCACGGTCCGGCCAGGTTCGCCTGAGAGGACGCGTAGTCGGCGACGATGGCGTCCCGCTCTGCGCCCGCGGCATCGAGCATGAGCGCGACCGCGACTCCGGTGCGGTCCTTGCCCGCGGTGCAGTGCACGAGCACCGCGGTCGGCTCGTCGTCGGTGGATGCGCCGACGAGGCGCGCGAGTCCCGCGAACGTCTCGGCGCCCTGGGCGAGCATCGACAGGTACAGCTCGCCGAGCGTGGGAAGCTGAGCCAGCACGGTCGCGAACGACTCCGGCGTCGCCGTCGCCTCGTGGCCGACGCCGGGCTGGGGGAGCGCGCCCTCCAGGAGGGCCAGCGATTCGACCCGGAAGGAGCGCGACACGGGCAGTCGGTCGGGCGCCATCTGCTGCTCCATCGGTGTTCGGAAGTCGGCGATCACCCCGACCGCCGAGTCTGCGAGCTGCGCGAGCCCGTCGTCGGTGAGCGCGTTGAGAGCAGCCGACCGGTAGAGCACGCCGCTGCGGCTGACACCGCCTGAGGTCAGAGGCATCCCGCCCGTGTCGCGGAAGTTGAGCAGTCCCTCGATCCCCATGAGCTTCACCCTAGCCGCGCCGCGACGGAGTCATCCGCATCGGGCGAAGGGCGCGTGAGCGCGCGTTCCATCGTGCACGGGCAGCCGTCTGCTGCGCACGCGCGGCGCCCGGCCCGAGACGGGGTCCCGAACCGGGCGCTGGTCCTCAGCTGTAAGGGGACCTCAGCGCAGGTCGACCGCCAGCACCTCGCCGGCGCCGGCCGCGATGGAGCCGGTGCTGACATACGCCGTCGTGCCGTGGATCGCCACGCCGTACGGGGCGAACAGGCCGTCCAGCACCGCCGGGTGCTGCTCCGACCCCGGCACCACCTGGCGGAGCGAGCCGATCGGGTTCCCCTCGAGGAAGCTGCTGTCGCTCAGCTGCACGGCGTAGAGGGTCTGGTGCTGCCACGCAAGGCTCGTGACGTTGCTCAGGCCCGTCGCGTAGATGGTCGGCGCCTGACCGGGGACGACGCGCCAGATCCGGGACTCGCCGACGGGGAAGGGGAAGCCGAGAAGCTCCGACACGTAGTACGCGCCGTCGGGGCCGGTGACGACGTTCGTCGGAACCGATTCGGCGGGAATCGGGTCGCCGCCCCACGGCGGGACTCCCATCGCCGGCGGGAGGACGGCGACCGTCTGGTCGGGGAGGTTCCCGCCCATCGTCACGATCGCGTTCGCGCCCGCGTCGGCGATCGTCCAGCGCTTGCTGTTCACGTCGGTGAAGCCGTTGGGATTGGAGTCGACCAGCCCGCCGTCGGGATTCACGGCGGCTTCGTAGGCGGTGACGTCCTCGGCGACGGTCAGGTCCTGTCCGATGCGACCGGTGAGCATCGTGCCGAGCTCAGCTCCGGCGGGTCCGAGCAGTGCGCGCGTCTCGAGGTTGCCGCCGAGGCCCATGAGCACCGAGATGTTGCTGCCGCGGACGCTCACTGCGGAGGGACCCGACGCAGCGGAGCCGTCGGCCCCGGCGAGCGACGGGAGGCCGGTGACGACGCGCGTCTGAGTGCCTCGCCGGATCTCGGTGACAGCGCCCGTGTCGCCGAGGCACACCGTCGCTTCCGGATCCTCCGGATTAGGAAGGCAGGCACCGTCTCCGCCCGTGCCGGCCTCGGCGACGTAGACGGTGCCCCCGGCGCCGATGGACAGCTGCCGGGGGTTGTCGAGGCCGGTGGCGACCACCGACGACTGACCGGCCGCGACGGCGGGCGCCCCGGCGGAGACGACCGCGATGGCGGCCGCCGTGGCGGTGACGAGGGCGAGCACGGCTCGCTTCTGTCGAGAACTCGAAATAAGCATGCAAGGACTCCCAGCAGATGGATCGGCGAGGTGACGATGAGCCGTCACCGCGCACAGCATCCTCGGCTGGGAGGCCTGCCACAAGGGGGAAATCCCCGAAGGGATCCCCAAATCTGTTACGGGGCGAGGCGCGTCGGGCCGCGGAACAGGTACGTGACCTCGCGGATCGACGACTCGCCGAGCAGCAGCATCATGACGCGGGCAAGACCCATGCCGAACCCGCCGTGGGGCGGGGCGCCGTAGCGGAAGAAGTCGAAGTAGAAGTCGAGGTGCTCGGGCTCGAGACCCTTCTCCTTCGCCTGCTCGATCAGCACATCGACACGGTGCTCGCGCTGCGCGCCCGTGGTGATCTCGACGCCCTTGAAGAGCAGGTCGTACGATTTGGTGAGCCCGGTCTCCTCGTCGCGCATGTGGTAGAACGCGCGGATCTCGGGGTGGTAGTCGGTGATGAAGACGAACTGGTGGCCGTAGGTCTCCTCGACGTACGCCGAGATCTGGCGCTCGCCCTCGGGGTCGAGGTCGCCGTCGGTGCGGGGGATCTCGTAGCCCCGGCTCTTCACGATCTCGCGCGCCTCGGCGAGCGGGATGCGCGGGAATGGGATGGCGGGCACCTGCACCTCGAGGCCGAACAGCTCCTCGATCTCGGCGCCGTGCTTGTCCTTGACCACCTGGAACGCCGTCTGCAGAAGCTCCTCCTGCATGCGGGCGACGTCTTCGTGCGAGTCGATCCAGCTGATCTCGGCGTCGATCGACGTGAACTCGGTCGCATGGCGCGAGGTGAACGAGGGGTCGGCGCGGAACGCGGGGGCGATCTCGAAGATCTTGCCGAAGCCGGCGACCTGCGCCATCTGCTTGAAGAACTGCGGCGACTGCGCGAGGTAGGCGGTCTGGTCGCCGAAGTACTCCAGCGAGAACAGCTCCGCGTTCGACTCGGATGCCGAGGCCATCAGCTTCGGCGAGTGCACCTCGATGTAGTCGCGCTCGATCCAGTACGAGCGGAAAGCGTGCTCGAGCGTGGTCTGCACCCGGAAGATGAGGTTGTTGCGCCGCTGGCGGAGGTCGAGGAATCGCCAGTCCATGCGCTTGTCCATGCCGCTGTCGGCGGCGATGGGCGTCTCGGGGAGGGCGGCGGCAGCGACGTCCAGCGCGCCGATCTTGATCTCGACGCCGCCGAGCTTGACGCGCTCGTCGTGCTTGAGCTCACCCGTGACCGTCAGGAAGGTGCCCGTGGCGAGGTTCGAGATGAGGTCAGTGAGGGCCAGTGCACCGGCATCCTGTGCCGAACCGTCCTCGGCGGGCCGGGTCGCCGGATTGACCAGCTGCACCGCCCCGGTCTCGTCGCGAAGGATGACGAACTGCACCTTCTTCTGGTCGCGGACGGTCTCGACCCATCCGGAGACGGAGACGGGGCCGTCGGCGAGGCCCTTGAGCTGGTTGACGAGAACGCGTTCAGTCACGAGGGACAAGTGTACGTGGGGCTGCGCACCCCGCCTGTCGGTGCCGTCCGAAGCATCGACGGCGTGGCAGATGCACAGTGGTGCGGGTGAGCATCACGCTCAGAGCGACTCCCGGCGCACGATCGACGTCGGCAGCACCTGGACCTTCTCTGCGGGCAGGCCCCGGATGGTGGCGATCAGCGTGTCGGCCGCAGCCCGCCCCATCTCCTCGAGCGGCTGGCGCACGGTGGTCAGCGGCGGATCGGATGTGCTCGCGATGAGGACGTCGTCGAATCCGACCACCGAGACGTCGGTCGGCACGCGGCGTCCCGCGGCCTGGAGCACCCGGATGGCACCGGCGGCCATCAGGTCGGATGAGGCGAAGATCCCATCGAGATCGGGTGCCCGCTGCAGCAGCCGCGCCATGGCGGCCGTGCCGCTGTCGAGCGTGAAATCGCCATGCACGATGGGCCCGGGCGTCAGGCCGTGCCGCGCGAGCTCGTCGGTCCATCCGCGCGTGCGCTCGCGTGCCTGCTCCAGATCGAGGGGGCCTGTGATGATGCCGATCGAGCGGCGGCCCGCCTCGACGAGAGCGCGCGCTGCCAGCACGCCGCCGCCGTAGTTGTCGGAATCGATGACGATCGGATCCGGGCCGATGTCGGCGTGAGGGCGACCCACCCACGCGATGGGCACGGGGGAGTCGGCGAGCCGCTCGACCAGGTGCGTGATCTCGTGCTGCAGGATCACGATCGCCCCGTCGAGGGCGCCGGAGCGCAGGAAGCGGGGAATCCGGTCGAGGTCCTCATGGTCGGCGGGCAGGAGGACGGGCTGCACCTCGCCCGCCGACAGTCCCTTGGCCGCGCCCTTCAGCACGGCCGTGAAGAAGGTGCCGCTCAGGCTTCCGAGCTCGTCGAAGGCGATCACGAGGCCGATCGCCCCGGCGCGTCCGCCCCGCAGCACTCGCGCGGCGAAGTTCGTCTCGTAGCCCAGACGCCGGGCCTCGCGCTCGACGGCCGCCGCCATCGCGGTGTCCACATTCGTCGCGCCGGCGAGCACGCGGGCGGCCGTCGCGCGGGAGACCCCGGCGGCCTGCGCGACGTCGACGATGGTGGGTCTGACCATGGCTCCCCCCGTGAGCGTGGGCATGACGGAGAAGATCGTTCTCTCGCCGTCTCCATCATTGCATGGGTGGGGGCCGTTCCGCGGGTCGGACGCGCGGATACCAGCCCGATATGGAGGCTGAGTGCGACCAGGGCGCCACTGGGAATTCGTTCCAGGGTTGCCGCCGGCCCGGTAGGGCGGCTACTGTGGCCATCGCTGAGAGATCGATCTCTCAGCACCGGAGCCAAACCTCCCGCAGCCACATGTCCCCGAAGAAGAGGAGCTGTTGTGAATCGTCGCAAACTGGCCCTGCCCATCGCAGCAGTCGGTGCACTCGCGCTGGTGCTGTCCGGATGCTCGGGAGGATCGGGCTCCGGCTCCGACGATCCCGACGCCGAATTCGAGTTCTGGTCGTTCACCGGCATCGGCCAGAAGGACTCGGTCGATCGCTACCTCGAGGAGATGCCCGACGCCAAGGTGAAGCTGTCGGAGGTCGGCAGCACGACCGAGACCGCCACCGCGCTGACCGCGGCCCTCGCCGGTGGCCGCGTCCCCGACCTCGTGATGATCCAGAACGACGATCTGCCCAAGTTCGTGGAGAACCCGGGCAACTTCGTCGACCTGCGCACGCTCGGCGGCGACGATGTCGGCGACGACTACCTGGACTGGGCGGTCGACGCCGCCACCGCCGATGACGGCTCGCTGATCGGCATCCCCACCGATGTGGGCGGCCTGAGCTTCGCCTACCGTGCCGATCTCTTCGAAGCGGCCGGCCTGCCGACGGATCCGGCAGAGGTCGCGCAGATGTGGTCGTCGTGGGACGACTTCATCGCCATGGGCGAGCAGTACACGGCTGCCACGGGCCAGCCGTTCGTAGACAACGTCGAGACGTCGGTGTTCTTCTCCACCGTCAACCAGGTCACGGAGAAGTACTACTCCCCGGACGGCGAGCTCATCTTCGACACCAACCCACAGGTCGAGGAGGCGTTCGACGTCGCCGTGCGCGCGTACGACGCCGGCATCAGCGCCAACATCCCGGCATGGTCGTCGGGCTGGGCACCGGGCAAGGCCAACGGCGCCTTCGCGGTGACCACGGCGCCCTCATGGATCCTCTCCGGGCTCAAGAACGACGCCCCCGACACGGAAGGCGACTGGCGGATCGCGTCCATCCCGGGTATCGGCGGCAACTGGGGCGGCAGCGTCATCGCCATCCCCGCCCGCGCCGACAACAAGGCGGCGGCGTGGCAGTACATCGAGACGATGCTGTCGCCGGAAGGTCAGACGGAGCACTTCGCGCAGACCGGAACCTTCCCTGCGGCTGAGGCGGCGCTCGAGAGCGACGAGGTGAAGGGCTACACGGACCCGTTCTTCGGCGACTCGGCCATCGGCGCCACCATCAGCGAGTCCGTGCTGCAGTTCAACTCGTTCTACAACGGCCCCGACACCAGCGCGATCGGCGGAGCCCTGCTCAACGCGCTCGTCGACATGCAGGCCGGCAACGTCGACCCGGCCGACGCCTGGGAGACCGGCGTGGCCAGCGCGAAGGCCGCCATCGGGGGCTGAGCCCCACCCGACCAGCGGTGGCCCGGCCATGGGCCGGGCCACCGCCCCGACCGAGGCAGGAAGATGACCGCCACCGCCACCGCCACCGCCATCCCCGTCCAGAAGATCCGCCGGGGAGACCGGCCACCCTCCCGGAAGATCCGGCACCCGCTCGCGGAGCGGATCGCGCCCTACGTCTACATCGCGCCGTTCTTCGTGCTGTTCGCGATCTTCGGCCTCTTCCCGCTGCTCTTCACGTTCTATGTCGCGCTCTTCGACTGGAACCCGATCGGCGAGCAGACGTTCGTCGGGCTGGCGAACTTCGAGCGGCTCGTCCAGGACCCCCGGTTCTGGAACGCGTTCGTCAACACCTTCGGCATCTTCCTCATCTCGACGATTCCGCAGCTGCTCCTGGCGCTCGGCCTCGCGCACCTGCTGAACCACGCGATGCTGAAGTTCGCGAACTTCTTCCGCATGGCGCTGCTGGTGCCCTACATCACCTCGGTCGCCGCGACGGCGCTGGTGTTCGCGCAGATCTTCGACAAGAACTTCGGGCTGATCAACTGGGTGCTCGGGTGGTTCGGGATCGGCGAAGTCAACTTCCTCGCCTCGCAGGTCGGCTCGTGGATCGTGATCTCGTCGATGGTGATGTGGCGGTGGTTCGGCTACAACACCCTCCTGTACCTCGCCGGTCTCCAGGCGCTGCCGCGGGAGATGTACGAGGCGGCCTCGGTGGACGGGGCATCGAACTGGCAGCAGTTCATCCACCTGACGATCCCGTCGCTGCGCCCGATCATCATCTTCACGGTCATCATGTCGACCATCGGCGGGCTGCAGATCTTCACCGAACCGCTGCTGGTCGCCCCCGAGTCGGGTCTCACCTGCGGCGGCGGGCGGCAGTGTCAGACGCTCGCCCTCTTCCTTTACGAGCAGGGCTTCGGACAGTTCGAGTTCGGCTACGGCTCCGCCATCGGCGTCGCACTGTTCGTGATCGTCGTCGTGGTCTCGCTCATCAACTTCTTCCTGACCACCCGCACCCGGAGGGCACGCTGATGTCCAATGTCATCGACCAGGCCATTCCGCAGACGCCGGAAGAGGCGCTCGCGCAGCCCGAGAAGACACCGTCGCGTCGCGGCGGACGCCTGGGCCGCGTGCCCTGGCCCGTGTACGCCATGCTCATCGTCGCGGTCGTCATCAGCGTCTTCCCGCTGTACTACATGTTCGTGATCGCATCGGTGGGAGCCTCCGCGGTCACCTCGATCCCGCCGCGGCTGTACCCGGGATTCAACTTCTTCGAGATCGCCGCCAAGGTGTTCGAGACGGTCCCGTTCTTCCAGTCGCTGCTGAACAGCGTGATCGTGTCGCTGGCCATCGCGGTGATCGCCTCGCTGCTCTGCGCGCTCGCCGGATTCGCGTTCGCGAAGATGCACTTCCCCGGCCGCAACGCGCTGTTCCTGATCGTGCTGCTGACGATGACGGTGCCGGCGCAGCTCAGCGTCATTCCGCAGTACCTGATCATCTCGTGGCTCGACTGGGTCGACACTCTGCAGGCGATCATCGTCCCCGGGCTCGCCAGCGCGTTCGGCATCTTCTGGATGCGTCAGCACATGGCCACGACGCTGAGCGACGAACTCATGCAGGCGGCGCGGATCGACGGGGCGAACAGCTGGCAGATCTTCTGGCGCATCGGCTTCCCCGTGGTGCGGCCGGCCGCGTTCGTGCTGGGCCTCATCACCTTCACCGCGGTGTGGAACGACTTCATGTGGCCGTTCATCGTGCTCAAATCGCCGGAGCTGTTCACGGTGCAGATCGCACTGAAGCAGCTGCAGGCCAACCGCACCATCGACCTGGCGCTGACGATGGGCGGCTCCTTCATGGCGACGCTGCCGCTGCTCATCGTCTTCTTCTTCGTCGGCCGGCGAATGGTCGCCGGCATCATGGATGGGGCGTTCAAGGGCTGATGAGCGCGCACGCCGACGTCATCGATCAGGGTCGATGGCGGGACACGACGCTGAGCGCGCGTGAGCGCGCGCAGGCACTCGTCGACGAACTGACCCTCGAGGAGAAGGTCGCCCAACTCGGTTCCGTCTGGCTGACGGATGCCGCCGACGACTTCGCCCCGACCCTGGAGGGCGGTCTAGCGACCGAGGGCACCGATCCCTTCGCCCACGGGCTCGGTCAGCTCACGCGCGTGTTCGGCACCGCGCCGGTGAGCGTGCGCGAGGGCGTCACACGACTGCGCGAGCTGCAGTATCGCGTCGTGGCGAACCAGCGGCTCGGCATCCCGGCCCTCGTCCACGAGGAGTGCCTCACTGGCCTCGCGGCGTTCGGAGCCACGGCCTTCCCGACGCCACTGGCGTGGGCGGCGACATTCGACGAGGAGCTCGTGCGCGACATGGCCCGGGCGATCGGCGACGACATGCGCGCGATCGGCGTGCATCAAGGCCTCGCCCCCGTCCTGGACGTCGTGCGCGACTACCGGTGGGGTCGGGTCGAGGAGACCCTGGGCGAAGACCCCTACGTGGTCGGGCAGCTGGGTGCGGCGTACGTCGCCGGTCTGGAGGGCGCGGGCGTCGTCGCCACCCTGAAGCACTTCGCCGGATACGCGGCGTCGCGGGCCGCGCGCAATCACGGACCGGTGAGCATGGGACCGCGGGAGTTCGCCGACACCGTGCTGCCGCCGTTCGAGACGGCGCTGCGCCAGGGCGGTGCGCGCAGCGTGATGACCTCGTACACCGATGTCGACGGTATCCCGAGCACCGCGAACCGGCAGCTGCTCGACGGTGTGCTGCGCACCGAGTGGGGTTTCGACGGGACCGTCGTCGCCGACTACTGGGCCGTGCCCTTCCTCGTGTCGATGCACCGGGTCGCCGCGGACGGCCCCGCGGCCGGTGCTCTCGCGCTCCGCGCCGGCGTCGACGTGGAACTGCCCTCGACCGTCGCGTACGCCGCACTGCCGCGCCTCGTGCGCGAGGGTGTCGTGGACGAGAGCGACATCGACCGCGCAGCGGTGCGTCACCTCCGCCACAAGATCGAAGCCGGCCTGCTCGATCGCGGGCCCGTCGTGCCCGACGGAGCGGAGGATGTGCTGCTGGACACCCCGCGCAACCGCGCCATCTCTGCGGCGCTCGCCGAGGAGTCGATCATCCTGCTGAGGGACAATGGGATGCTGCCGCTCGCCGAAGCGCGACGGATCGCGCTGATCGGCCCCGCCGCGACGGAGTACCGCAGTCTGCTCGGCTGCTACGCGTTCCCCAATCACGTGCTCACCAAGTACCCCGGCCACGCCCCGGGCATCGACATCCCGACGATCGAGGACGCCGTGCGCGCTGAGTGGGGCCACGCCCGGGTCCGCTCCGAGCGTGGCTGCGAGATCGTCGGCGACGAGGAGGTGCGGATCGACGAAGCGGTCGCGCTCGCCCGCGACAGCGACGTCGCCGTACTCGTCGTCGGCGATGTCGCCGGCCTGTTCGGGGCCGGGACATCCGGCGAGGGGTGCGACGCGCCCCACCTGCGGCTGCCGGGCCGCCAGGACGACCTGGTCCGTGCGGTGCTGGCGACCGGGACGCCGACAGTGCTCGTCGTCGTCTCGGGGCGCCCGTACGCGCTCGGCGATTACACCGAGGCGGGAGCGATCGTGCAGGCATTCTTCCCGGGTGCGGACGGTGCGGCGGCCGTCGCCGGCGTGCTCTCCGGCCGCATCGCGCCCAGCGGGCGGCTCCCCGTCCAGATCCCGCGTTCTCCCGAGGCGACCGGCACGTACTTGCAGCCGCCTCTCGGTCGCCACAACCGCGGCATCACCGTCGCCGACCCCACGCCGCTGTTCCCGTTCGGCTTCGGGATGACGCCTGGCCGGATCGTCTACGAGAGCATCGAGACGCCGGCAGTGCTGCCGACCGGCGGCGCCGCGGAGGTGGCGGTTGTCGTGCGCAACGACGGTGCGGATGCCATCGAGGTCGTGCAGCTGTATGCGTCCTTCCCCTCCGGTCCGATCGTCCGCCCGGATGTCCAGCTGGTGGGCTTCGCGCGCATCCCGGTCCCCGCCGGCGCGCGACGCACCGTGCGGTTCACCCTCGAGGCCGCCCGGCTCGCGGCGACGGGCACTGACAACAGGCTCGCCGTCGAGCCCGGCGTCGCGGTACTCTCGGCCGGCCCTTCGGCGGCGGAGCGTCCGATCGAGACACGCGTGCGCCTGGCGGGGCCCCGGCGCGTCCTGCTGGCGCGGGCCGGCCGGACGGCATGGGATGTAGACGCGACCGAAGCGAAGGAGACAGCATGACGCAGACGCGGGGCATCCGGGTCCTGGTGTGGGGCGAGAACCACCATGAGAAGCACGATGAGGTGCCACGCCGCCTGTACCCAGACAGCATGCACGAGACGATCGCCGCCGGACTGCGCTCGCTCCTCGGCCCCGACAGCGTCGTCGATACGGCGACGCTCGACGATCCGGAGCACGGCCTGAGCGCCGAGCGCCTGGAGCAGACCGATGTGCTCTTCTGGTGGGGGCACGTTCGACACGACGCCGTCGACGACGCCGTGGTGGAGCGGGTTCATCGCGCCGTCCTCGGCGGCATGGGGCTGGTGGTGCTCCACTCCGGGCACTTCTCCAAGATCTTCATCCGTCTGATGGGGACGACGTGCAGCCTCCGATGGCGGCAGGGGGATGACCGCGAACTGGTGTGGACGGTATCGCCGAACCATCCGATCGCCGCCGGCGTGCCGCATCCGATCGTCATTCCCGCCCAGGAGATGTACGGCGAGTTCTTCGACGTGCCCGCCCCCGACGAGCTCGTGTTCGTCTCCAGCTTCAGCGGGGGAGAAGTGTTCCGGTCCGGGATGACCTTCTCCCGCGGACGCGGGCGCATCTTCTACTTCTCTCCGGGCGATCAGGATTACCCCGTCTACCACCAGCCGGAGATCCAGCGGGTCCTCGCCAACGCGGCCGGATGGGCGTTCCAGGACCGGCCGCGGGACCTTCCGCACCTGACGATGCACCGCACGGGCGAGTTCGACACGCCTCGCGAGTGGAACGGCGAGGTGCTGACATGAGAGAGGTCGTCCTCGTCGGTGCGGGAGGGATGGGCCGCGCCTGGATGGACGTGATCGAGCGACGCCCTGATCTGCGCGTGAGCGCGTTGGTGGACGTCTCGGTCGCCGCCGCGCAGGCGGCGGCGCGCGAGCGGGGCTGGGACGTCCCGTGCGTCGCCACGGTCGCCGAGGCGTTCGCCGCCGTGGAGCCGCCGAGCATGCTGCTCAACGTCACGATCCCCGAGGCCCACCGGGCGGTCAGTGAAGCGGCGCTGCGCGCCGGTGTGCCGGTGCTCAGCGAGAAGCCGGTGACCCCGACGGTCGCGGACGCCCTCGCCCTCGCCGCCGTGAGCGAACAGCAGGGAGTCCTCCTCGCGACCAGCCAGTCGCGGCGACACCTGGCGGGTCTGCGCGCGTTCCGCGACGCCGTGGCGGCGTACGGCGGCGCGGGCCAGCTCGACGCCGCGTTCTTCCAGAACCCGCGTTTCGGCGGCTTCCGCGATGAGATGGACTCGCCGCTGCTCATCGACATGGCGATCCACACGTTCGATCAGGCGCGATACGTCCTCGGCAGTGAGCCGGCGTCCGTCTACTGCGAGGAGTTCTCGCCGCCGTGGAGCTGGTATCGCGGGGGTGCCGCTGCCCAGGCGGTCTTCCGCTTCACCGATGGGGCGAGGTTCGCGTACTCCGGAAGCTGGTGCGCCGACGGCCTCACCACGTCGTGGAACGGCGCCTGGCGCGCGAGCGCGGCCGGCGGCTCGGTCGAGTGGGACGGCGAGCAGGCGGTCCGTGCGCAGGACGCCCACGACGCCCCGCAGACGCTGCAGCCTGTCGAGCAGGCGGAAGGGCTCGATGCCGCCCTCGCCGAGTTCCTGCAGGCGCTGGACGGCGGGCCGCTGCCGTCGGGTGAGATCCGCGCGAACATCTGGAGCCTTGCGATGGTGGAGGCAGCCGTCGCGTCGGCGCGGTCCGGCGCCCCGGTGCTCCTCGACGAGGTGTTCGCGCGGGCAGCGGCGGCGTGCGTGGCCGAGGCGCGCAGCAGCGGTGACGACGACACCGCCGACCTCGTGGCGTCGTGGGGCGGTGCCCCGCCGCGGTGACGTCGGCTCGGCGGTGCGCGCCGCCGCCGTGACCCCCAGTCGGCCGCCTGCAGGGGCACCACGGCGG
>NZ_JBJDRL010000036.1:0-41664 GCF_044987475.1 Microbacterium sp. ZW CA_36 | reverse complement strand
CTCCCGCCCCGTCCGCGCCGCCGCCCGCAGCGGCTGCACCCGCGCCGGCGCCGGGGGCGCCGGCGGCCGGCCTGGACGGTGCGACACCGGTCCCGGCCGTCGTCGATGCGGAGGTTCCCTCGCGCGTCATCGCCGGGGTCGCGTTCGATGCCGTCGTCAGACTTTCGCTGGAGGATCTCGTCCCGACGGCAGGCACGGCGCACAAGAAGACCCGGGCACGGTTCGACCCGTCGCGTGACATCGAAGTGGGCATGCAGCTGCGCGGCCTCGCCTTCGCCGACGGCACCCCGTCGGTCGTCACGACGTCGCTGCCCGCGGCGGGGGACGACCCCCGGCGACTCGTCTTCCGGCTGGTGCCTGACGCACCCGGGCGCGGCCACATCACCGTCACGTTCACCCAGGCGCCCGTGGTGGCTCCGCTCGCCGTCCTGGCGCTGAGCACCCCCATCCTCCCCGACGACGCCGACGGCCCCGACGGCGACGTGCGGGTGGTGGCGGCATCCGTCGCCGCGCCGCCGCGCAGCATCGCGGACCTCCCCACCCTCGTGATCGACGAGTCGATCTCGCGCGGCCGCTCCGAGCTGCTCATCACGGCGAAGATCGGCCGGACGGTCGTGAAGAACTCGGTGCGCCTCGACGACAAGAGCGCGTACGTCGAGGGCATCTACGCCGACCTCGCCGAGATCAGATCGGCGTATCGGCAGACGGTGGAGGACGACCCCGACGAGGCCGAGGAGGCCGCCGACACCGTCCGCCGCGAGGTGCGCACACTCGGCGCCCGGATCGCGGAGGATCTCCTGGGCGATGAGGTCAACGCCCTGCTGTGGAGCCGGCGGCGGCGGATCTCGCAGCTCGTGCTGCAGACGTCAGGCGAACTCGACATCCCCTGGGAGATCCTGCACCTCGTGCCTGTCGGCACGCAGCGACCCGACCCGGAGCGCTACTTCCTCGGCGACCTCGGGCTGACGCGGTGGATGTACGGGACGACGCGACCCACGGTCCTGCCCGTCGACACCAGCCGTGTCGTCGCGGTCGCCCCGGACTACGTCGATCACAACCTGACCCTCCCGCGCGCCCGCGAGGAGATCGAGACCCTCGGCGACCTGCTGGCGCTCCGTCCGCGCTCCGCCGACGACCCGGCCGCGTTCCGCCAGGCGATCGCGGACGGCTTCGACCTCCTCCACTTCGCCGGGCACGGTCGGTGGCGCGACGCCGCTCCACGCGGGCAGGAGATCGCCTTCGCCGCGTTCTCGGAGGATCACGACGACGGATCGGCCTCCTACACGGACTCCGACGCACGACGCGACCTGCCCGAACTGGACGAGCCGCAGGCCGCGGCATCCGCCCCGTTCGTGTTCCTGAGCGCGTGCGACGTGGGCCGGCTCCGCTCCGGCGCGACCGGGCTCGGCGGGTTCGCGGAGGCGTTCCTCCGCGGCGGAGCAGGCGTGTTCATCGGGTGCTCGTGGGCGGTGCGCGATGACGTGACCGCGCTGTTCGTCCGCACCTTCTACGCGCAGACGCTCGGCGAGGGCGCGACCGTCGGCGAGGCGGTGCTCGCCGCACGACACGCCGCGCGCGAGGCCGGCGATCTCACCTCGCTCGCCTTCACCGTATACGCCGACCCTCGCGCGAAGCTCGTGCGCAGCGGCCACGCCGGTGACGACCACCACTGACTTCACCCATCCACCCTCAGCAGACAGGACGTGACATCATGCCCGACACCACCGCGACCGCCCGTGGCGCGACGCTCAGCGCCGCGGAGCTCACGGCACTGCGCAAGCACGTCGTCCACACGGAGGACGGCAGGCTCGCCACGGCGGCGAGCGCCAAGCCGCGCACCGTCGAAGACTTCGAGACCACGGCCGAGGACGTCAAGCGCATGATCGACGTCGACCTCGGCGCGTTCGTCGACCAGCAGGCGAAGAAGACGCCGGCCGGCGAGGCGCCCGCGCCCGTTCCGGTGCTCATCTGGGCGCACGGGGGGCTCACCGACAAGGCCGCGGGGCTGCAGACCGCACAGCGCCAGGTCGCGTGGTGGAAGAAGAACGGCGTGTACCCCATCCACCTCGTCTGGGAGAGCGGGTTCAAGACCACTCTCGAAGACGTGGTCCGGGGCAAGGCCGGCAAGCGCGGTTTCACCGACCTCACGGATCTCGCCGTGGAAGCCGCTGCACGAGTGCTCGGCGGCCGGAAGTTCTGGGACGACATGAAGCTCGACTCCGCCGGCGCATGTCTTCCGGCCATCGACGGCGGTGCGGCAGGCGGTGCGTACGTGCTCGCGGCGGCGCTCCGGGAGTACATGGCTGCGAACGCGGGCGCCATCGAGCTGCACATCGCCGGGCACAGCGCCGGGTCGATCTACCACTCGCACTTCGTGCCGCGGCTGTTCGAGGGCGACGACAAGGTCGAGAGCGTGAAGAGCGTGACCTTCCTCGCGCCCGCCGTGCGCGTCGACACCTTCGAGGCGACGCTGCTGCCCCTCGCCGAGACCGGCAAGATCGAGAACCTGTCGATCTTCACGATGAACGAGAACCAGGAGAAGCGCGACAACACGGCCGGGGTCTACCGCAAATCGCTCCTGTATCTCGTCTCGCGGGCGTTCGAGGCGGAGAAGGATGCCGAGATCCTCGGTCTCGAGGAGCACCTGCGTCGCTCCGGGCGGACGATGGCCTACCTCGGCGACACCTCCGAGCGCCTCGTC
This sequence comes from Microbacterium sp. ZW CA_36, assembly GCF_044987475.1. Taxonomy (NCBI): domain Bacteria; kingdom Bacillati; phylum Actinomycetota; class Actinomycetes; order Micrococcales; family Microbacteriaceae; genus Microbacterium; species Microbacterium sp. ZW CA_36. The sequence goes on along the minus strand of NZ_JBJDRL010000036.1, from coordinate 38,963 downwards.
CTCGGTCCGGTCGCCCGCGGCCGGCGCAGCAGCACGCAGGCGACCTCGCACGGCGACTTCGACAACGACGAGGAGACGATGATGAGCCTCGCACGGCGCGTCGTCGGCGTGCCGGACAGCGACGAGACCGACCACGTTGCCGTCTTCCCGCGCCGGACGCGCGAGGTCAGCGAGTTCACGCCTGCGCCGCGCCCGGAGCCGACCGGCGCCCGCGGTGCCGCACCGCGCAAGCTGGCGCTGTGCATCGGCATCGACGCGTACCCGAGGGACCCGCTGAGCGGCTGCGTGGCGGACGCCGAGGCATGGGCCGCTGCGCTCACCGGCGCCGGCTTCAAGGTGGAGTCGATCCACAACAAGGACGCCACCCGCGACACGATCCTGCGGGCGATGCTCGACAAGGTCTCGTCGGCGCGCGACGGCGACATCGTCGCGATCCAGTTCGCCGGGCACGGAACATTCGTCCCCGACCTCGACGGCGACGAGACCGACGCGTTCGGGCCGAAGGACGAGGCTCTCTGCCCGATCGACTTCCGCGACGGCGAGCTCATCGTCGACGACGACCTCGGCGCCATCTGGGATGCCATCCCCGAAGGCGTCTCGGTGACGCTCTTCTTCGACTCGTGCCACTCCGGCTCGGTGAACCGCGAGATCACGCCGAGCGAGTTCGAGTCGCGGAAGATCCCCGCAGGTGCGACTCCGCGGATGACGGTGCTCGACGCCGATGAGGAGGCGGCGTTCCGCGAGGAGCGGGCGGCGTCGCCTGCCGATGCGTTCCGCATGGCCGCGTGGAAGCGGGTCGTCGAGGTCGAGACCGACCGTGCCGCGGTGCCCCGCGCGCAGCGGGCCGACGGCCGGGAGGTGCTGATCAGCGCCTGCCAGCCCGACCAGGTCGCGCTCGAGACGAACGGGCGCGGCGTGTTCTCGTCGGCTGCGCTGAGCGTGTTCGCCAAGACGCCGGCGCTGACCAACAGCGAGTTCGTCGCGGCGGTGTTCGACATCCTCGACGACACCTACGAGCAACGACCTATGCTGTCGGCGGCAGGAGCCCTGAACGCGCGGGGGCTGCTGTCCTCGGTGCACGACGCGCCTCCTGCTGCGGCATCCGTCGCGATCGAGACGGACGGCCACCGCGCGCCCGCCGAGATGCGCACCGCCGCGATCGTGGCCATCCTCCGCGCAACCGCCGACCTGCTCGAGGCCGGAGGCAGGTGAGCCGGCTTCGGTGATCCGCTCACACGGGCGGGCGCGCGTGCCGGAATCGGATGCGGGTGCCCGGCCGCGCCTGCGCGACGAGGTCGAGGCCGGCGGCCGTCACCACGGCGATCACCGGGTAGCCGCCGGTCACGGGCCCGTCGGCGAGGAGGATGGTGGGCCGGCCGCTGGGCGGCACCTGCAGCGCGCCCGGGACCATGCCCTCGCTCGGCAGCTCCCCCGTGCGCACGCGGGCGAGCTCGGGCCCATCGAGGCGTGCGCCGACGCGATCGGCGTGGTTCGAGACGGTCCACACGGCGTCGTAGAGCGTCGTCAGCGCCTCCGGAGCGAACCACTCGGCGCGCGGTCCCGGTGCCAGTTCGAGCTCGAGCTCGTCATCGTGCGGTGCGCCCCACGCCGCGGGCGGCGCGACCGGTATCGGCGTGCGGGCGTCGTCGCGGACGCCCACGACGGCACCGGCGCGGAGCGCTGCAGGTCCGAGCCCGGCGAGCAGATCGGTCGCACGCGAGCCGAGGGCGGTGCGACCGTCGAGGCCGCCCCGTACCGCGACGTAGGCGCGCGCCCCGTGTGAGAACCAGTCCAGGTGCAGCTCGGCGCCCGCCGGCCACGGATGCGCCGCATAGGGGTCGGCCTCCTGCCCCGCGATGCGCACAGCACCCCACGCACCGGTCACCGCGACCCACAGGTCAGTCTCCGCGACGGCGCGCAGCCCGCCCATGGTGACCTCGATGGCCGCGGCGCCCTCGGGGTTGCCGAGCAGTCGGTTGGCGGTGCGCAGGGCGGCTCGATCGAGGGCTCCCGACACGGCCACGCCGACGGATGCCGCGCCCTCCCGTCCGAGATCCTGCAGGGTCGCCAGCAGGCCGGGTTCGACGATCCGGATGCCGGGGCCACGCGCCTCCGCCGCGGCCGGCCTCACGCGCCCCGAGGCTCCGGGCGACGCGCCGCCGCCCCCGGCGCGCGCCATCAGCCGGAACCGAACGCGGGTCCCCGGCGCCAGAAGCGCGGGGGATGCGGCATCCGGATCGAACAGCGGCGCGGTGGTGGTGCCGATGAGCCGCCAGCCGCCGGGGGTGTCGCGCGGGTAGGCGCCGGCGAATCCACCGGCGAGTCCCACCGCGCCCGCGGGCACCCGGGTGCGGGGCGAGTCGAGGCGCGGCACATCGAACGGCCAGTCGTCGCTGACGAGGTAGCCGAAGCCCGGCGCGAAGCCGGTGAAGGCCACGCGCCACTCCGCCGCGGAATGACGGCGCACGAGCTCATCGGCGCCGATGCCGAGCAGGAGCGCGGTGCCGTCGAGATCGGCCCCGTCGTAGGCGATGTCGAGCTCGACGAGCGGCCCGGCGGCGCCGCCACCGGGCTCGGAGTCGGCCGCCGCGGCGAGCGCCCACGCCCGCGCGGACGCGAGCGGAAGGAGCCGCGGGTCGACCCGCACCAGCACGGTCCGCGCCGCCGGCACCAGATCGACGACGCCCTCCGGCCGCGCGGCGGCCAGGGCGGCGTGCAGGGGCAGCACGTCGTCGAGCGCGCCGACCTCGAGGAGGAACGCGCGCTCCCCCATCGGCCGGACGCGCGGCGCCGGCGTGCTCACCACGGCGCCCGCACCTCCACGCCCGCGGCGTCGAGGGCCGCGCGCACGGCGCGCGCCATATGGACCGCGCCGGGTGAATCGCCGTGCACGCACAGGGAGACCGGGTCGGCCACCACGAGCGACCCGTCGATCGCCTCCACCACGCCCTCGCGCGCGAGGAGCACCGCTCGCACGGCGACGAGATCGGGGTCGTCGAGAAGGGCGCCCGACTGCGTGCGCGGGACGAGCGAGCCGTCGGGCAGGTAGCCGCGGTCGAGGAAGGCCTCGCGTACGAACGGCAGACCGACGGATGCCGCAGCCTCGGCGATCTCGCCGGGAAGACCGAGCACCGGCAGGGGCCGGCCGAGCAGCGCCGAGCAGTCGGCGATCGCGCGGGCGACGGCATCCGCCTGCCGTCGGTCGCCGATGACGGCGTGGTAGAGGGCGCCGTGCGGCTTCACGTAGCGCAGGTCGGCGCCGGCGGCGACCAGGGCCGCGAGCTGCTCGGCGACGGCGGCGCAGAGATCGGCCGGGTCCATCGCCGCGGCGATGCGGCCGAAGTTCGCACGGTCGGGGTACGAGGGGTGGGCGCCGACCGCCACGCTGAACCGCTCGGCCCTGGCGACGGCCTCGCGCATGGAGGGGACGTCGCCGGCGTGTCCGCCGCACGCGACGCTCGCGCTCGAGATCACCGCGAACATCGCCTCGTCGTCGGCCGTCGGCATGCCGCCGACCGTCTCGCCGAGGTCCGCGTTGAGGTCGATCGCCGCCATGGCACCACGGTACTGCGGCAGGACCGCCGCCGACCCGGCGGGCCCGCGCGTTACGGATCCGTAAAGGCTGACCGCGCACCGGTGCGCGAGACGACTCCGCCAGGCAGGATGGAGCGCATGGCCCGATCCACTGAACGTGTCGCGGCCGGGGCGCCGCTGCTCCAGGTCCGCGACGTCGCCGTCGAGTTCCAGACCATCGACGGCCCGGTGCACGCCGTCGAAGGCATCGATCTCGACCTCGCGGCCGGTGAGACGCTCGCGATCGTCGGCGAGTCGGGCTCGGGCAAGTCGACCACCGCGATGGCGGTCATCGGCCTGCTGCCCGGCAACGGCAAGGTCACCCGGGGCAGCATCATGTTCGAGGGCGAAGACCTCGTCGGCGCCTCCGAGGGCGTCATGCGCACGATCCGCGGCGGCTCGATCGGGCTCGTGCCGCAGGACCCGATGTCGAACCTCAACCCGGTGGCGAAGATCGGCAGCCAGATCGCCGAGACGCTCCTCGCGCACGGCCTCGCCACCCGCCGGGATGTCGACCGCAAGGTGGTCGAGACGCTCGCCGCGGCGGGCCTGCCCGACGCCGCCGAGCGCGCCAAGCAGTACCCGCACGAGTTCTCGGGCGGCATGCGCCAGCGCGCGCTCATCGCGATCGGCCTCGCGTGCGACCCGAAGCTGCTCATCGCCGACGAGCCCACGAGCGCCCTCGACGTCACCGTGCAGAAGACGATCCTCGATCAGCTCGACCGCATGACGAGCGAACGCGGCACGTCGGTGATGCTCATCACGCACGACCTGGGCCTCGCCGCCGAGCGCGCCGCACGCGTGGTCGTGATGAACCGCGGACGCATCGTCGAGCAGGGCCCGGCGCGGCAGATCCTCGAGGACCCGCAGCACCCGTACACGCAGGCGCTCGTGAAGGCCGCCCCCTCGGTCGCCGCGGTGCGGCTGCGGCCCGACGTGTTCCGCGCGAGCGTGCCCGCGAGCCCCGAGCCCGACATCGCCCCCGTCGAGGAGGCGACGGATGCGGCAGCCGGAGCGGATCGCGCTGTCGAAGCCGGCCCGGCCGACGCCGCAGCGTCTCCCGCCCCGGACTACATCATCGAGGTCGAGGGACTCACCAAGATCTACAGCGTCCGGGGCTCCAAGGAGCCGTTCGCCGCGGTGCAGGACGTGTCGTTCGCCATCCCGCGGGGAGAGACCGTGGCGATCGTCGGCGAGTCGGGGTCGGGCAAGACGACCACGGCGCGCATGGTGCTGCGCGTGTTCGAGCCGACGAGCGGATCCATCCGCTTCGACGGCCAGGACGTCGCGAAGCTCAAGGGCGGCGACCTCAAGCAGTTCCGCCAGCGCGTGCAGCCGATCTTCCAGGACCCGTACTCGTCGCTGAACCCGATGTTCTCGATCGAGCGGATCATCTCCGAGCCGCTCGACTTCTACAAGCGCGGATCCTCCAAGGAACGCGCCGCGCGCGTGCGGCAGCTGCTCGACGACGTCGCGCTGCCGCAGACGATGCTGCGCCGCTACCCGTCCGAGCTGTCGGGCGGTCAGCGCCAGCGTGTGGCGATCGCGCGGGCGCTCGCGCTCTCGCCCGACCTCATCGTGTGCGACGAGCCGGTGTCGGCGCTCGACGTGCTGGTGCAGGATCAGGTGCTGACGCTCCTGCGCGACCTGCAGCGCGAGTACGGGCTGAGCTACCTCTTCATCTCGCACGACCTGGCCGTCGTGCGGCTCATCAGCGACTACGTGTGCGTCATGAAGGAGGGACGGCTCGTCGAGGCGGCATCCTCCGAGGAGATCTTCACCAACCCCCGCGACCCCTACACGCGGCGCCTGCTCGCCTCGATCCCCGGCAACGAGCTCGACATCGCCGTCTGACCGCCCGCCGGCCCCCGGCGTGCTCTCCCTCGGCGAGACCCCAGTGGGTGGACGAGACCCTGGGGTTTCCCCACCGTCTCGTCCGCCCGCTGGGGTCTCGCGGTGTGGAGCCGCGGCGGCGACGCGAACTCAGCGGGCGCGGGTGCGCGGGTCCATGGCCTCGCGCAGCGCCTCGCCGAGCAGCGTGAAGCCGAGCGCGGTGATCGTGATGCAGATGCCGGGCAGGATCGCGATCCAGGGGTTCACGGCCAGCTCGAGCTGCGCGTAGGTGAGCATGCGGCCCCACTCGGCGGTCTGCGGCACGCCGCCGCCGAGGCCGAGGTACGACAGGCCGGCGGCTTCGATGACCGCGGTGGCGAGCGTCAGCGTCGCCTGCACGATGACGGGTCCGACAGCGTTCGGCAGGACGTGGCTCATCGTGATGCGGCCGCGACCCAGACCGAGGGTCGCCGCCGAGAGCACGTAGTCGCTCGATCTCTGCTGCAGCATCGACGCCCGCAGCAGGCGCGCGAAGATGGGGACCTGGGCCGCCCCGATCGCGATCATGATCGCGAGGGGCGTCTGCCCCATCAGCGCGGCGATCGAGACCGCGAGCAGCAGCGACGGCACCGACAGCAGGATGTCGACGAAGCGCATGATGAGCGTGTCGACCCAGCCGCCGAAGGTGGCGGCGACGAGTCCCAGGATCATGCCGCCGACGAGACCGAGCAGCGTCGAAACGATGCCGATGACGAGCGAGGCTCGCGCACCCCAGATGAGCTTGGAGAGCATGTCGCCGCCGAAGCGGTCGAGGCCGAGCGGGAAGCCCTCGATCTCGCCGGGGCCGGGGATGTGACCGGGGGTGATGTACTGCTGACCCGGCAGCTCCTCGGGGCCGTATGGAGCGAGCCACGGCGCGAAGATCGCGACGAGCACGAAGATCGCGGTGATGGCGGCGCCGACCCAGGCGCTCGGGTTGCGGCGCAGGCGCCGGAAGACGTCGCGCCAGAATCCGCCGCCGCGGGTCTTCGCGGCGAGCAGCTCCTTGTCGTCGACGGCGGTGTCGTCGACCGGTCCGCCGCTCGGGGCGGGGGGAAGCATCGCGGACGTCATGCCGCACCTCCGATGTGGTTTCTGATCAGCTGCGCGCGCGTCATCACTGCACCCGCACCCTCGGATCGATGAAGCTGTACGACACGTCCACGGCCAGGTTGATGAGCGCGTAGATCACGGCGATGAAGAGGATGAACCCCTGCAGCACGGGGTAGTCGCGGGTGAAGATGGCGCGCGACAGGAACGAGCCGATGCCGGGGTACGCGAACACCGACTCGGTGAGGATCGCGCCCGACAGCAGCAGGCCGAACTGGAGGCCGATCGTGGTCACGACCGGCAGCAGCGAGTTGCGGAGGATGAACCGGCCGCGGATCGTACCGCGGGAGATGCCCTTCGCCATGCCGGTGCGGACGTAGTCCGAGTTCTGCACCTCGAGCACCGAGGCGCGGGTGATGCGGGTGATGATCGCGAGCGGGATGGTCGCCAGGGCGATGCCCGGCAGGATCAGGTGCAGGAACGCGTCCCACGCGGCATCCCACTCCCCCGTGATGATGCCGTCGAGGACGTAGAAGTTCGTGTAGTGGGTCGCATCCAGTCGCGGATCCTGACGGCCGTCCGACGGCAGCCAGCCCAGCTGCACCGCGAAGATCCACTTGAGGATCACACCGAGGAAGAACACCGGGATCGTGATGCCGATGAGGCTGGCGAAGACGGCGAAGTGGTCGGCCGGCCTGCCGTGCCTCCGCGCGGCCCAGTAGCCGATCGTGATGCCGACGCCCACCGCGAGGACGATCGCGAACATGGTCAGTTCGAGCGTCGCGGGGAAGCGGCGGAGGAACTCCTCCGTCACCGGTCGCTGGGTCTGGATCGAGACGCCGAAGTTGCCCTGCAGCAGCTGGCCGAGCCACGTGAAGTACTGGGCGATCAGCGGCTCGTTGAAGCCGTACAGCTCGTTGATCTCGGCGACGCGTTCGGGCGTGGCCCGTTCGCCGAGGAGGGCGACGGCAGGCCCGCCGGGCAGGGCGCGCACCCAGAAGAACAGCAGAAGGGTCAACCCGAACAGGGTCGGGACGAGCAGGAGGAGGCGCCTGCCGATGGTGCGTAGCACGTGGGAATCTCCGGGGACGGCGACCGGCGGTCGCGGGCGAGCGGACGAGGGGAACCGGGATGCCCCGTCCCGGCGTCGGCCGGGACGGGGCATCCGGTCACGGCGTCACTCGCTGAGCTCGACCATGTTGTACACCTCGTCCTGCACCGGGCTGGCCGGGTAGGACGTGACACGCGCGTCGAACGCGAGGGTCGGCACCGGGTGCGCGAGCGGCACGCCGGGCAGGAACTCCATGATCTGCTCGTTGATCGCGGCGTAGGCGGCCTCCTGCTCCTCCTCGGTCGCGAGACCGCGTGCATCGGTGAGCGCCTGGAACAGCTCCGCGTTGTCGAAGCCCCACTCGTTGGTCGGCAGACCGAAGAACGTTCCCACGAAGTTGTCGGGGTCGTTGTAGTCGCCGGTCCAGCCCAGCAGGTGGATGCCGTGGTCCGTACCGCCCTGGATCAGGTCGAGGTACTCGACCCACTCGTTCGTGACGGGGTTGAGCACGATGCCCACGGCCTCGAGCTGGCTCTGCAGGTTGGTGAAGATCTGCTCGGGGTTGGGCATGTACGGCCGCGAGATGTTCACGGGGTAGTTGAACGTGATCGTCAGCGGGTTCGCCTCCGTGTAGCCGGCCTCCGCCAGGAGCGCCTGCGCGGCCTCCGGGTCGTAGTCGTACTGCGTGACGTCCTCGTTCCAGCCGATCACGGCGTCCGGCATGAACTGGCTCGCCGCGACGGTGCCCTCGGGGAGCACCTGCGTGATGAGCGCGTCCTTGTCGATCGCGTGGGCGATCGCCTGGCGCACCTTCGGGTCGGAGAGGCCCGGAGCGGCCTGGTTCATGCCGAGGTACAGCACGTTGAACGGGTCGCGGTTCACGAGCGAGAACCCGGCATCCTCCAGCGACTGGAGATCGGCGGGCGCGACCAGGTCGTAGCCGTCGATGCTGCCCGACTCGAGCGCCTGACGGCGAGCCGTCGTGTCGCCGATCACCCGGAAGATGACCTCTTCGACGACGCCCTGCTCGCCCCAATAGTCGGGGTTGGCCGTGAGGACGGTCTGCTCGCCGACAGAGATCGAGTCGAACATGAACGGACCGGTTCCGGTCGGGTGCTCCTGGCCGTACTCGCTCTGGATCGGCGCCTCCTCGGTGCCGCCCACGTCGTCGGCGCCGTACTCCTCGAGAGCGGTCGGGCTCTGGATCGAGAACGACGGCAGCGACAGCGCGGGGATGAACCCGGCGAACGGCTGCTTCAGCGTGATCGTCGCCTGGGTCTCGCTGTCGGCGGTGCAGCTGTCGTAGATGGAGTCAGCACCGAAGCCGCGCATGATGACGCCCCAGTAGTACGCCATGCTCTGCGACGCCGCGACACCGGTGAAGGCGTTCTGGCGGTCGAAGTTGAAGCAGACGGCCTCGGCGTTGAAGTCCGTGCCGTCGTGGAACGTCACGCCCTCCTCGAGGGTGAAGACGTAGGTCGTGTCGTCCGGCTGCTCCCAGCTCTTGGCGAGCAGCGGGGCGGGGTCGGCGGTGCCGGGCACCGTGCCGACGAGCCCCTCGAACATCTGGCGCGCGACGCGGAACGTCTCGCCGTCGCTCGCGAACGCGGGGTCGAGGCTGGCGGGGTCTCCTGACGCGCCGAACACGAAGGTCGTGTCGACGTCGCCGCTCGCCTCGTCGTCTCCGCCTCCGTCGTCGCGCTGACTCGCGCAGGCGGTGAGGACGATCGCGCCGACGGCGACCGCGGCAGCGCCGGCGAGCCAGCGCCTTCTCGCAGTGTGGAGCATGTGCTGTGCACCTTCCATATCGTGTGGGCTCCGCTGCACGTCATCGTGGAGCAGAGGTGCGCGCAAGCCCTCAGCGGGGTGTGATGCTCCGACGCTACCCGGGCGCAGCACCCTCGTCGGTTACACCTGTGTCTCGATTCGGTTTCGGCGGCGACGGATGCCGTGATCTCAGCGTTGTGCGCAGGACCCCGCACGGATGGCGGGCAGAAGTGTCAACGGCGCCCGGTGCGGTGCCGCGCTGCGGCTAACGTGGAGGCATGGCACGCGCACGGGAAGAGGCCGCCGTCCCGGCCGTCCGCCTCTCCGACGGCACACTCGCCCGCGTGGTGCGGTCGCCCTTCGGCGGCGGCTGGGAGCTCGATGTCGACGGCACGCCGCAGTCGCACGTCGACCTCGACGACCCGACCCACCTGCACTTCGAGTACGTCGCCCGCATGGGAGCCGTGATCGACCGGCTCCGGATGCCGGGGCAGCCGCTGACCGCGATCCACCTGGGCGCCGGGGCCCTCACGATCCCCCGCTATGTCGAGGTGACACGGCCCGGCTCGCGGCAGCAGGTCGTCGAGCTGGAGCCCGCCCTGTGGGACCTGGTGCGCGAGAACCTGCCGCTGCCCCGGGGCGCCTCGATCCGGGTGCGGATCGGCGACGCCCGCGAAGCGCTCGGACGGCTGCCCTCCGGCCTCGTCGGCGCCGCCGACCTCGTCGTGTCGGACGTGTACTCCGGCGCGCAGACCCCGGCCCACCTCACGACCGTGGAGTTCTTCACGGAGGCCTCTCGCTTCCTCGCCCCCGACGGCGTGCTGCTGGTGAACGTCGCCGACGGCGCCGGCCTCGCGTTCGCGCGCCGGGAGGTCGCCACGGTGCAGGCGGTGCTCGAGCACGTCATCGTGCTCGCGGAGGTGCAGACGCTCAAGGGCCGCCGCTTCGGCAACCTCGTGATCGCCGCCTCCCGGGCCCCGCTGCCCACCGAGTGGCTGCCCCGGCTCATGGCGGCCGGTCCGCATCCCGCCAAGGTGGCGGAGGGCCGCGAGCTCCAGGAGTTCGCGCGCGGTGCCCGAGTCGCCACCGACGCCGACGCGACGCCGTCGCCGAAGCCCTCGGCATCCGTCTTCACCCGCTGACCGCCACGACTCGGCGTGGCACGCCCGCGAGCATCGGAGCGGCAGGCACACTGGGTTGTGCCACCGGCGCGGCGAAGGGAGCAGACGTGAGCTACATCAGCGGGTACGATCCCGACACTCTCCGCGAACAGGTGAATCCGAGCCAGTGCAAGGAGCGGCTCGAAGAGATCGGCGAGCAGCGCAGCCTCCCGGCACTCCTCGAGCGCGTGTGGCTCCTCAAGGTGCTCGACCGCGCCGAGGATGCCCTGGTGATCTCGGAGCAGTCCGTGCGGGTGGCGCGCATGGCGGGCACCCGGAAGGACCTCCTGCGGGCCCGCATCCTCCACGCGACCGTACTGCAGGCGCGGGGCGCCTACGCCGCCGCCGAGCAGGAGCTCACCACCTGCGCGGGAGAGGCCGAGGGACAGGGCTGGGCGAGCATCGGCGCCTTCGCCTACCAGCATCGGGGCAAGGTCCACTTCGACACCGGGGACTACGAGTCCGCCCGCAAGGACTTCAAACGCGCGCTGTTCCTCCGCCAGGAGTCCGGCGCCACCGAGGACCAGCTCGAGTCCACCCTCCTCGCGATCGACGCCGCCGACCGGCGCCGGGCCGCGGCATCCGTCGCCAGCTGAGGTGGATGCCCTCGCTCTGAGTGTCGGAGATATGTTCTAGTCTCGCCTCTATGTCGGAACTGCATCGCGTGCGGCACTGGGCGGAAGCCCTCATCGCCGCCCACCTCGACCCCTCGTGGAGCTTCGCGTTCGACAACGCCAAGCGGCGCGCCGGTCTCTGCGACTACACGCACAAGCGCATCAGCGTGTCGCGCTACCTCGCGGCGCGCTACGACGACGACACCAACCACCAGACGCTGCTGCACGAGGTGGCGCATGCGCTCGCGGGCCCCCGTGCCGGACACGGGCCCCGATGGAAGGCGGTCGCGCGCGAGCTCGGCTACGTCGGCGGCGCGACCCACCAGGGCGAGACCGCGACGGAGCTCGCCCCGTGGGTGGGCGTGTGCCCCGCCGGCCATGTCGCCTACCGGCACCGCAAGGCGACCCGGCCCACGTCGTGCGCGAAGTGCGCTCCGCACTTCGACGAGCGCCACGCCTTCACCTGGACCCGGCGCGAGATCACCCGCGCGACGCGCCTGGCCGCGCTGACCCCGCGGGCCTGAAGCGCGTCCTGCGCCTCCGCCCCGGTCGTTGAGCGAGCTTGCGAGTCGAAACGCAGAGACGAAACGCGCTGCACCCGGCGCAGCGCCGCAGCGTCGGCGTCAGTACGCGACGAACGAACCGGCGCGCAGCACCGGGACGACGGATGCCGCATCCACCGCCGCGGCGTTGAGCACCTCGGCACGCGCGTCGCGATCGAGGAGCTCCTGACCCGAGCCGCTCGCGGTGAGCAGGTGGCGCACCGCACCACGAAGGCCGCGGAACGCCTCGCACGCGGCGGCGGACTCCGGCGAGGTGTGGTCGATGCCGAGGGCGCCGAGGGCGTCGACGACCGCGCCGGCGCCGAGCTGGTCCTCGACGGCGAAGCGCAGCGGGGCGTCCGTCTCGCGGCCGCCGAGCTCACCGGCCGCGATCACCGCGATGCTCGTGCGCTCGGCGCGCCGGCGCTGGATGTCGAGCACGGCGCCCGCCACGGCGGCCGCGTTGCGGAGACACCCCAGCAGCACCGTGGCGTCCGATCCCGTGGCGGCCTCGGCGACGGCAGCGCCGTTGAGCGACACCGCGTGGGCGGACGCGTCGAGCGGCACGCCCTCGCCGCGCGCGACGGCATCCGTCACCGTCGTGGAGAACCGCAGCACGTCGACGATCACGACGACGTCGGCGGGCGCGAGGCGCCGGAGCCCTGCGACTCCCCAGTCGTGGCGGACCTGGTACCGGCGCTGGTCGAAGGGACTCTCGGGCATCCGTCCAGCGTAGGCCGCGGCATCCGTGACCCGCGTCCGCCGCCGAGGCGGGTGCGACACTGGAGCATGCGGATCCTGCTGAAGTTCGTGATCGACTGCGACCCCGACGCCGCGTGGCGGGCGGTGCACTCGCCACGTGCGGTGGCGGAGCTCTACGGCCCGGTGATGGATCTCGCGCCGCTGGTGCCGCGCGGCCTGCCGACGTCGTGGACTCCCGGCGACGACGTCCCCGTGCAGCTGTCGGCGTTCGGCTCGGTGCCGATGGGGCGGCAGCTGATCCACGTCAGCGAGCGGTCGGTCGACGAGCCCGGCGGGCGTGTGCGCGTCCTCCGCGACAGCGGCATCCCGCTGACCGGTCCGCTGGCGAGCCTCGACGTGTGGGATCACCAGATGGCCGTCTCGCCGGCGCCGGGGCAGCCCGGCAAGACGCTGTGGCGGGACCGCCTCGTCATCGGCGGTCCGACCGCGCCGCTGCTGTGGCCGGTGCTGTGGGGCATCTGGCAGTGGCGCGCGGCGCGCGTGAAGGCCCTCGCCCCCGGCTGGGCGCACGACCCCGAGCCCACCGACGCCTGAGCGGGAGGTCAGGCCTGCGGGATCACGGTGAGCACCCGCGCGGTGTACTCGAGGAACTTCCCCATGAACATGCGGAGGAACTCCTCGGTCGACGCGACGGTGACCTCGCCGTCGGCTTCGATGAGCCCCGGCGTGAAGTGGATGTACGCCTCGGGAGTCGTCATCTGGCGCGCGTTGAGGAAGCTCAACGTGCTGCGCAGCGACTGCTGGCCGACGGCGGTGCCGATCTGCCCCGGCGAGGCGCCGATGACGGCGGTCGGCTTGTCGGTCCATGCGCTCTGGCCCCACGGCCGGCTGCCCCAGTCGATCGCATTCTTGAGGGCGCCGGGGATGGAGCGGTTGTACTCGGGCGTCACGAACAGCAGCGCGTCGGCCGAGCGCACCGCTGCCTTGAAGTCGAGCGCGGCCTGCGGATAGTCGGTGTCGAGGTCGCGGTTGTACAGCGGAAGGTCGGCGTACGAGATCTCGAAGAACTCGAACTCCGGCGGCGCGAGCCGCTGCAGGGCCAGCGCCAGGCGCCGGTTGACGGATTCGCGCGACAGGCTGCCGACAATGACGCCGACGCGGTAGGGCGGTTCATGCTCCACGATGTCGATCTGCATGATGCCAGCCTGCACCCGCCCGTCCGTCGGCGCACCCCACCGGGCGATCGTCCCGTCACGGCGTATCACCCTCGTGGAGCGGACGCTCTTCCCCAGCGGAGGAAACCGCTGCAAGGTGGAGCCGAGGACCTGGGGGTGCGACATGACCGATGGTGTCGAGTACGCCGAGCATGCCGACGAGCCGCGCACGCACGTGACGCTGCGGCTCATCGCACAGGACCCTGCGGTCAGCGGCGACGACGGCAGGATTCTGACGGCACGGGTGAAGGTGCCGTGGTCGCGCATGGAGGACGGCCCGCGGGGAGCCCGCCTGCACGTCGTGGACTACGACACGGCGACCGGCCGCTACGTCAAGCACGCGCCGCTGGGCAAAGACGACCTGTTCGCGGATGCCGACGACGAGGTCCTGCGCACAGATCTGGCCTTCCACGCCCAGCACGTCTACGCCACCGCGGCTCGGACGCTCTCCACGTTCGAGACGGCGCTCGGCCGGCGACTGCCGTGGGGCTTCGGCAGCCACCAGCTCTACCTCGTGCCGCACGCGTTCGCCGAGGCGAACGCGTACTACTCGTTCGAGGACCGGGCGCTGCTGTTCGGCTATGTACCGCCCGTCGACCCCCGTGGCGAGGCGGTCTACACGTGCCTGAGTCACGACGTGGTGGTGCATGAGACCACGCACGCCGTGCTGGACGGGCTCCGCCGCCGGTTCCTCGAGCCGAGCCTGCCCGATCAGGCGGCCTTCCACGAAGGGTTCGCCGACATCGTCGCGCTCCTCTCGGTGTTCTCGATGCGTCCCGTCATCGAGCAGGCTCTCGGCAAGCCCGACAGGAGCGGCCGCATCCCGCGCGGCCGCATCCAGCCCGACGCGCTCCGCAAGAGCATGCTCGCCCGCGTCGCAGAGCAGATCGGCAGCGTGCTGACCCAGGGCCGTGGCGCGCTGCGCGAATCGGCGTTGAACCCGCCCCCGGCGGACTGGGCGAAGCGGCCCGAGTTCGTCGAGCCGCACCGGCGGGGCGAGGTTCTGGTCGCGATCGCCTTCGATCTGCTGATCGAGATCTGGTACCGGCGGCTCCAGGCGCTCTTCTCCCGCCCGAACGGCGAGACCGCCGGCGGCCGCGGTATCACGGTCGACCGCGCACGTGCCGCCGAGGAGGGCGCCAAGGCGGCATCCCAGCTGCTCCATATGCTCATCCGCGGTCTGGACTACCTGCCGCCCGTCGAATTCGACTTCGGCGATCTGCTCAACGCTGTGCTGCTGGCCGACAACGAGCTCGTGCCGGACGACGACCTCGGCTACCGCCAGCTGCTGATGGCCGGGTTCGCCAAGGCCGGCATCCAGCGATCGTCCGACCGGGTCACCGACGTGCTCGAGGCCGAGCTCGCCCCGCACTATCTCGGGATCAACTTCGCCGGACTGCGCAGCGACCGCGACGAGGTGTTCCGATTCCTGTGGCAGAACGCGCGTCGGCTCGACGTGTCGACCGACTACTACACGGTGATCGAGTCCGTCCTGCCGACGCAGCGGATCGGCCCCGACGGCCTGATCGTGCCGGAGTCGGTCGCCACGTACGTGCAGATGGCCGATATGACCGCGCGCGAGTTCACCGACGAGTCGGGGCTCCAGCTGTCTCCGGCGATCGACCCGCGCACCCCCATTCAGCTGTTCGGCGGCGGCACCCTGATCTTCGACCAGTTCGGCAGGCTCAAGCTGCACATCCACAAGCGCCTCGACGACTGGCGCCGGCAGCAGAAGCGGCTCGACCACCTCGAGCGGACCGGGCGTCGCGACTCGTCGGCGCGCCTCGGATTCTCGGACGGCTTCGCCCGCGGGCAGACGTTCGCAGAGCTGCACCGCACGCAGCAGGACTCCGGGGAGACATGGTGAGCACTCCGATCCGCGTCCGCGTGCGCATGTACCAGGTCGGCTTCGGCGACTGCTTCCTGGTGTCCGTCGAATACGACGCGCCACTGCCGGACGGGCGCGACACGCGGCACATCCTGATCGACTTCGGCACGAGTCATTCGCCGAGGGAGGGCATGGCGCGCGGACGCATGGGCGATGTCGCGGCGCTCATCGAGGAGCACACCGGTGGCGAGCTCGACGTTCTCGTGGTGACCCACCGGCACCGCGACCATCTGCGCGGATTCGAGGTCGACGCCGGCGCGGCGATCATGAAGCGACTCGCCCCCAAGCTCGTGGTGCGGTCATGGACCGAGGATCCCGAACTCTCGGAGACCGCGAACGGCCCTGCCGCCGCACCGGACGAGACCGCAGGGGTGAGCCGCGCGTCGGCGAGGTACGCCGCTCTGCTCGCGGAGGCGCAGGAGCAGGTCGCGGGGCTCGCCACCCTGGTGGGTCTCGACGACGAGGTCAGGGCAGCCGCCGAGGACCAGCTCAAGAACGCCGAAGCGGTCGCACTCCTGAACGAGCTGTCGCGCGACGGCCGCGGCCGCTACCTCCACGCCGGCATGGACTCGGGCCTCGCCGACGTCGTCCCGGGGCTCGAAGCGACGGTGCTCGGCCCTCCCACCGTCGACCAGGATCCACGGGTCGCCCGGCAGCGCGAAGAGGACCCGGAGTACTGGCTCACCGCACTGGGGGCGTCGCTGCGTGTGGTGGGTTCCGCTGCCCAGGCCGACGCACGCTCGCCGATCACCCATGGGCCGGGACCGGTGCGCTGGCTGATCGACCGGCTGGCGAATCAGCGGTCCCGCTCCGCCGCACGGCTCGTCCGCGACCTCGACGACGCGCTGAACAACACCAGCGTCATCCTGCTGCTGAAGGTGGGCGGCGTGTCCCTGCTGTTCTCGGGGGACGCCCAGATCGAGAACTGGCGGCACACCCTCGATCAGCTGGGCGACGATGCGGACCTCCGCGACCGGCTGGCGAAGATCGACCTCTACAAGGTGGGCCACCACGGCAGCCGCAATGCGACGCCGCGATCGCTGCACGCACTGTGGAAGGCGCGTGCGGCGGACCTCCCCCGGCTTGCGGCGGTGATGTCGACGCGGCAGGGCGTCCACGGCAGGAACGACAACGCGGTTCCGCAGCAGCACCTCGTCGCGGCACTGCGCGAGGTCGCCGATCTCTACTCGACCGACGACCTCGACAGCGGCGAGGAGTATCTCGAACTCGTGGCGGACGCCGCTCGCGGCCCGTTCCGCATCGTCCCTCCACCGGCATGACGGATGCCGCGGCGCGAAGCCTGCGCCGCGGCACCCGGCCCGCCTCAGTCGGCGAGCGCCTCGACCGGGGCGACTCGCGTCGCCAGTCGTGTCGGCACGACCGCGGCCACCAGCGTGAGGATCGCCGTCGCCACGACGATGATCGCGACCGGGAGCCACGGCACGGCCGGCGCGACCAGCGTCGGCGCGGCGAACGACGGCGGCATCGGCACCGCCCCGAGGAGCGACTGCGCCCCGGCCCATCCGTACGCGGTGCCCAGCACGAGTCCCGTGACGGTCGCGGTGATCGTGATGTGGGCGGCTTCGAGCAGCACCATCCGACGCACCTGGCCCGTCGACACGCCCAGCGCACGCAGCAGTCCGAGTTCGCGCCGGCGCTGCACGACGCCGATCGTGAGGAGGTTGACGAGCCCGACCGCCGCGATGACGGCCGAGACGGCGACGAGGCCCATCATGATGCCCGCGAAGGTGTCCATGAGCGTCGTCATGTCGGTGGGCAGCGGGCCGTCGGCGGATGCCGCGAACACCGCCTTGACCGTCTCGAGCGCGACCGCGAACATCGTCACCAGCGTCACGCCCATCACGACGCCGATGGCCATCCGGCTCGAACGCTCCGGATAGCGGAGGGCGTTCTCGGCGGCCAGGCGCGCCGTGGCCGATCCGCCGAAGAGCCTGCCGACGAGCCGCAGCACCGGCGGCATCACGAGCGTCGCGCCGAGCGTGAGGCCGGTGAAGGAGAAGATGCCGCCGAAGAAGGCGACGATCACTCCGAGCGGGGTCACCAGTCCGAGCAGGATGCCGGACGCCAGCAGCGCGCCGCCGATCGCGAACAGCGTGATCGCGGCGCCGTTGCGCGCGCCCCGCCGGGCGAACGCGTCGTGGGAGGCCTCGACCGACCCGCCGAGCGCCTGCAGCGGCGTGACCGTCAGCACGCGGCGCGAGCCGGCCCAGGCCGCGACCCACGTGGTCAGTGCGACGACCGCCGCCGGGATCACGAGCACCGCCTGCACGACGGCGTAGCCGACGTCCTCGATGCCCAGCGCCCAGGTGGCCAGCGCGACGCCGGCCCACGAGGCGAGAGTGCCGCCGACGAGTCCGAGCGCGGCGCCGATGACGCCGACGACAAGACCCTGCCGTGCGACCTCGGAGCGCTGCGAGCGCGCCGAGGCGCCGATGAGGCGCAGCAGTGCGATGCGCCGCGTGCGTCCGGCGATGACCGTGGCGAACGTGTTCGCGGTCACGATGGCCGCCACGTACACCGCCACACCGATGAGGAGGACGCTCATCATCGCGAGCACGACGGCGAGCGTGCCGCTGTCCCCGATGAAGGGGTCGGCGCGCAGCACGGCCGCGATGAACCCGGTCGCGCTCAGCAGGATCGCGCCGAACGCGCTCGAGATGGCGGCGACGAGGATGCTCGCGCCCATGCCGCGCTCGCGCAGCCAGGCGAGCGGGGCGGCCGCGCCCGACGACGCGGCGGTGACGGATGCCGCGGACTGCGGCATCCGTCCCGTCTGGGCGAGCGCGGTCACGACGTCACCTCCGCGACCGCGTGGCCGACGGCCGACGCGGCGGCGACCGGCGCCCCGGCGCTCAGCTCGGACGCGAGCATGTACGCCGAGATCTCCTCGGCGCTCTGACGCGGTTTGTCGGCGACGATGCGGCCGTCGCCGAGGAACAGCACCCGGTCGGCGTGCGAGGCGGCGACCGGGTCGTGGGTGACCATTGCGATCGACTGGCCGTGCTCGCGCGTGGCGGCGGCGAGGAGGGCGAGCACCTCGCGTCCCGAGCGCGAGTCGAGGTTGCCGGTCGGCTCGTCGGCGAACACGAGATCGGGAGCCGTCGCGAGCGCGCGGGCGATCGCGACGCGCTGCTGCTGGCCCCCCGACAGCTGGTGCGGCCGGTGGCCGAGGCGGCTGGTGAGGCCGAGGCGCTCGACGAGACCGTCGATGCGCGCCCGCTCGAGCGTCGTCGGACGGCGCCCGTCGAGGTCGAACGGCAGCAGGATGTTGCCGAGGGCATCGAGGGTGGGCACGAGGTTGAACGCCTGGAAGACGAATCCCACCCGGCGGCGGCGCAGGACCGTCAGCTCGAGGTCGGAAAGACCGGTGATGTCGGTGTCGCCGATCCAGGCCCGCCCGGAGCTCGGCGCGTCGAGACCCGCCATGATGTGCATCAGCGTCGACTTGCCCGACCCCGACGGCCCCATGATCGCGGTGAACTCGCCGCGGCGGATGCCGACGCTCACCCCGTCGAGCGCATGCACCGTGCTCTCGCCGGTGCCGTAGGTCTTGCTGAGCTGCTGCACCCGGGCGGCGAGGCCCAGGTCGGTCGATGAGAGTTCCATGACTCCGACGTTAGGAACCCGCACCCGTCGCGCGCGTCGGCCCGGCGAGGCATCGGCGTACATCTCCGGGATGATCTTCCCCACGCCGCCTCGCAGGACTATCGTCGCGTCCAGCCCGACCGCCGCGTCTCGAGGAGCCGCCATGCCCGCTACGCCCCTGCCGCCCAGCGGCGCGCTGCCCGAAGACCCGAAGACGTGCGACGCGAGTGGGATGGTGGAGATCCATCGCCTCTTCCGCCGCGGGTTCGGCGAGGCACCCGACCTCATCGGACGGGTGCGCGCGGGCGACACCGCGCACGCAGCGGTCGTCGCGACGCAGCTCGAGACGCTGTCTCTCGGGCTGCACGCACACCACGAGGGTGAGGACGAACGGCTGTGGCCGGCACTCGATGAACGGGCGCCATCCTGCGCCGCGCACGTCGAGCGCATGAAGGCTCAGCACGCCGAGCTGCTCGTGCACCTGACCGCCATGGATCGGGCACTGCCGGCGTGGCGCGCTTCGGCGACCGCAGCGGATGCCGCGCCCGTGCTGGCTGCCCTCGACGGCGTCAACGCGGCGATCGCGGTGCATCTCCCCGACGAGGAGACCAATATCGTGCCCGTCATGGAACACACCATCACCGAGGCCGAGGTGGAGTGGTTCTCGGAGCACGGCCGCGCCTCGATCCCCAAGGGCCAGACGTGGCAGCAGCTGGGCGAGATCCTCGCCGCGCAGCCCGACGGCGGCGACGAGTGGCTGCACAAGCACATGCCCGCGCCCGGCCGTCTCGCCTGGCGCTGGATCGGCCGACGCAAGTACGCCGCCCACCGCGTCGCGCTCGAGGGCCGCTGACGCACACCGTGGTTCGCCGCCGACCTCGTTCACTTGCGCTGAACGTACGCGGACGGCACGTTTCGGCGTACGTATAGCGCAAGTGAAGTCGGGGGGGGGAGGGATCGGGCGACGACGGAGTCTGCGGTCAGGAGGCGTCGGGCGAGGCGGCCTCGTCGGAGGTGATCAGGATCGCGTTGCCGTCGGGGTCGTCCACGATGGCGGCGTAGGGACCCACGGTCTGCGTCGGCGGCATCCGGCCGCGGTAGCCGGCGTCCATGAGGTCGGCCCAGGTGCTGTCGACGACGGCGTCGTCGCCGACGTAGAACTCCAGCATCTGCGAGTAGCCGCCGCCGGCGGGCGGCGTCCAGGTCGGGTCGTAGCGGGAGGCGAACCCCGTCGTGATCAGCAGCGTGACGCCGCTGCCCATGCGGTGCGCGACCACCGGACGTCCGGGGTCAGGGTCGGCGAGGTCGAGCCCGAGCCTGCGGTAGAAGCGCACCGATGCGTCGAGATCCGCCACTTCGAGGACGACCATGCTCAGCTGCAGTTCCATGCGCCCGATTCTGCACGACGGGCCCGACGCCCGCGCTGGCGGCGGCATCCGTTCACTTGCGCTAGATGTACGCGAAAGGCGTGTTTCCCCGTACGTCCAGCGCAAGTGAACTCGTCTGGGAGTGACGCCGCCCGGCCCGGACTACGCGAGGCCGTGCTCGAACGCGAACACGACGAGCTGCACGCGGTCGCGCAGCGCGAGCTTCGTGAGGATGCGGCTGATGTGCGTCTTCACGGTGGCCTCCGAGAGGAACTCCCGCGCGGCGATCTCGGCGTTCGAGAGGCCGCGCGCGGCGAGGGCGAAGATCTCCCGCTCACGGTCGGTGAGGTCGCCGTAGGCGGGCGGCACGGGCCGGGGCGCGGCATCCGTGAAGCGCTCGAAGAGCTCGCGGGTCGCGGATGCCGCGATCACAGCAGATCCGGCATGCACGGTGCGGATCGCGGCGAGGAGGAACTCGGGGTCGGCGTCCTTGAGCAGGAACCCGCTCGCGCCCTGCCAGATGGCCCGGGCCGCCGCCTCGTCGAGATCGAAGGTCGTGAGCATCACGATGCGCGGGGGCTCGGCGTCGGTGAGCAGCTCGGCGGTGGCGGCGAGGCCGTCCATGACGGGCATGCGGATGTCCATGAGCACCACGTCCGGCCGCGACCGGCGCACCGCGTCGATCCCCTCACGGCCGTCGGCCGCCTCGGCGACGACCTCGAGATCGGGCTGCGAGTCGATGAGCATGCGGATGCCGGCGCGGAACAGCGCCTGGTCGTCGACGAGCACGACGCGGATCATGCGAGATCTCCGATCGGGATGTGCGCGCGCACGGTGAAGGCGCCGAACTCGTCGGCCGCGTCGAGGCGGCCGCCCGCGAGCTGCGCGCGCTCGCGCATGCCGATGAGTCCGTGGCCGAACCTCCCCGGCTGGGTGCCGGGCACGATCGGGTTGCGCACATCGAGTTCGACGCGATCGGGTAGCCAGGCGAGCCGCACGTCGACGGGGCCGCCGGGGGCACCGTGGCGGAGCGCATTCGTCAGCGCCTCCTGCAGGATGCGGTAGACCGCGAGCTGCACGGCCGCCGCCGGTTCGCCCTCGGCCGAGCTGCGCTGCGGTGCGGGGTCGACGTCGACGCGCAGCTCCACGCCGGCGGCGCGCACCTGCGCGTAGAGCTCTTCGAGGTCGGCGATCGTCGGCTGCGGTCCGTCCCCCTGGCGATGGCGCAGCTGGCCGAGGAGCAGCCGCACGTCGGCCAGCGCCGAACGCGCGGTGCTCGAGATCGTCGCCAGCGCATCGGTCGCGACCGCGGGATCGGCCGCGGCGGCGTAGCGCGCTCCGTCGGCCTGGGCGATCACGACCGCGAGCGAGTGCGCGACGACGTCGTGCATGTCGCGGGCGATGCGCACCCGCTCCTGCTCGGCGACGGTCTCCGCCTCGGCGCGCTGCTGCGCCTCGCGATTCTCCCGGGCCCGCACCGCCGTGCGCACGAGCGCGCCGATCGTCCACGAGAGCCCCAGGGCGAAGGCGGCGGCGACGAGCGTGACGAGGGCGATGGGCAGCGTCTGCCACGACAGCCCGCCCCCGGCGAACACCGGTCCGGCGAACAGGTAGACGGTGATCACGAGAGCGCCGACGATCGCGGAGACGAACCCCGCCCAGTACACCGGCCGCACCCCGTACGCCGCCGTGGCGTACAGCACCGCGAAGATCGCGACGTCCGAGAAGCTGGGCGGGCGCCCCAGGCCGATCTGCGCCGCGGCGCCCAGCCACGCGAGCCCGAGCGCGAGGGCGGGCGACAGCCGGCGCACCGCCAGAGCGGCGCTGAAGATGCCGGCGATGAGCAGGCCGAACACGGTGTGCCCGTCCGATCCGATCAGGTACTCCACGCCGAACGCGCCCGTCGCTGTGACCGCCTCGACCGGCCAGGCGACCAGCAGGAAGACCAGCGCGACCGAGACGTCGGTGACGAGCTGGTACGTCTTCAGGCGGCGGAACACCGTTTCACGTTACGGGACGCGCTGTGCGGCGGCATCCGTCCGGAGATGTACCTCGGATGCCGCGGCATCCGTCCTGCGATCCATCGAAAGGTCTGCCGAACCAACCATTGCGCCGCACCGGGTCAGGCTTTACTGTCGCGTCACAGGCCGAAACCGACGGGAAACGTCGGGTCGACAGGATCGGGGTGCAGGGCCGCCGCGGGAGCGGACCCCGCCGGTCCCGCCCGAGGGACGAGGAACACGGCATCCGCCGGTTCACGAACGGAGAGACGATGACGACGGTACGCGCGGCGATTTCGCAGACCACCTGGACGGGCGACAAGGAGTCGATGCTCGACAAGCACGAAGGGTTCGCGCGGGATGCCGCGAGCCAGGGCGCGCAGGTCGTGTGCTTCCAGGAGCTGTTCTACGGCCCCTACTTCGGGATCACGCAGGACAAGAAGTACTACCGCTTCGCCGAGCCGGTCGACGGCCCCATCGTGCAGCGCTTCGCCGCGATCGCCAAGGAGCTCGGGCTCGTGATGGTGCTCCCCATCTACGAGGAGGCCGAGACCGGGGTCTACTACAACACCACGGTGCTGGTCGACGCAGACGGCACCACCCTCGGCATCTACCGCAAGCACCACCTGCCGCACCTCGACCGGTTCTGGGAGAAGTTCTACTTCCGCCCCGGCAACCTCGGGTACCCCGTCTTCGAGACCGCCGTGGGACGCGTCGGCATGTACATCTGCTACGACCGCCACTTCCCCGAGGGATGGCGCGAGCTCGGCCTCGCCGACGCGCACATGGTCTTCAACCCGAACGCCACCAAGCCCGGGCTGTCGAACCGGCTGTGGGAGGTCGAAGGACCCGCCGCGGCCGTCGCCAACGGGTACTTCGTGCTGCAGCCCAACCGGGTCGGCCGCGAGGACAACGAATACGGCGACCTCGCCGTGGACTTCTACGGCACGAGCCAGGTGATCGATCCGCGGGGCAACTTCGTCGGCGAGCGCGGGTCGGGCGAGCACGAGGAGCTGCTCGTTCGCGACCTCGACCTCGACATGGTGCGCGAGATGCGCGACGACTGGCAGTTCTACCGCGATCGCCGGCCCGACTCGTACACCCGGATCGCGAAGCCGTGACCGATATGCGGTCGTTCCCCTCCCGGTCGTTGAGCGAGGGAGCGCAGCGACCGAGACGAAACGCGCCGAACCGACGTCACGCAGCGGCCGGAGGCGTTTCGGCTCTGCGTTTCGACTCGCGAGCTCGCTCAACGACCGCGTTCCTCGCACGCTCAACGACCGGTGGGAGAGTGGCTCGCGGCGTTTCGACTCGCAAGCTCGCTCAACGACCGGGATCAAGGGAGATGCAATGACCACCACATTGATCAAGGGCGGGACCGTCGTCTCGGCGACCGGTCGCGGCGAAGCGGACGTGCTCATCGACGGCGAGACCATCGCCGCCGTCCTGGCGCCGGGGTCGCAGCTTCTCGGGACGGATGTCGCGGCATCCGTCGACACCGTCATCGACGCCACCGGCAAGTACGTGATCCCCGGCGGCATCGACGCGCACACGCACATGGAGCTGCCCTTCGGCGGCACGAACGCCTCCGACACATTCGAGACCGGCACGCGGGCTGCCGCCTGGGGCGGCACCACGTCGATCATCGACTTCGCGGTGCAGCGCTACGGCGAGCGCGTGCAGGACGGCCTGGCCGCCTGGCACGAGAAGGCCGCCGGCAACTGCGCGATCGACTACGGCTTCCACCAGATCGTCGGCGGCGTCGACGACGACTCGCTCGCCGCGATGCGGGGCCTCCTCGACGAGGGCATCTCCAGCTTCAAGCTGTTCATGGCCTACCCCGGCGTCTTCTACTCCGACGATGCGCAGGTGCTGAAGGCGATGCAGGTGTCGGCGGAGACCGGCCTGCTCACGATGATGCACGCCGAGAACGGCCCGGCGATCGACGTGCTGGCGGCGCAGCTCGCGGATGCCGGCAAGAAGGCGCCGTATTACCACGGCATCGCGCGCGCCTGGCAGATGGAGGAGGAGGCCACGCACCGCGCGATCATGCTCGCGAATCTCACCGGTGCGCCCCTCTACACGGTGCACGTGAGCGCCAAGCAGGCGGTCGACCAGATCGCGTGGGCGCGCGACCAGGGCTGGAACGTGTTCGGCGAGACCTGCCCGCAGTACCTCTACCTGTCGCTCGAGGAGCAGCTCGGCGCGTTCAGCGAGGAGTGGGGGCAGTTCGAGGGGGCGAAGTGGGTGTGCTCGACGCCGCTGCGGAGCAGCAAGGACGGCCACCAGCACCACATGTGGCAGGCGCTGCGCACCAACGACATCCAGATGGTCTCGACCGACCACTGCCCGTTCTGCATGAAGGGGCAGAAGGACCTCGGCCTCGACGACTTCCGCGCGATCCCCAACGGCATCGGCTCGGTCGAGCACCGCATGGACCTCATGTACCAGGGCGTCGTCACCGGGAAGATCACGCTCGAACGGTGGGTGGAGCTCACCTCGACCACGCCCGCGCGCATGTTCGGCCTCTACGGTCGCAAGGGCGTGATCCAGCCGGGCGCCGACGGCGACGTCGTGGTCTACGACCCGAACGGCCACACCAGCATCTCTGCGGCATCCCACCACATGAACATGGACCACTCGGCGTGGGAGGGATTCGAGATCGACGGGCACGTCGACACCGTGATCTCACGCGGCAAGGTCCTGATCGACGGCGGCCAGTACCACGGCGCCAAGGGCGACGGCCGCTTCCTCAAGCGCGGCCTCTCGCAGTACCTCATCTGACCATGGCACGTTTCGTCTCTGCGTTTCGTCTCGCTTCGCTCGCTCAAGGACCGGTACGTCACCCGGTCGTCGAGCGAGCGAGGGACGAGCGAGACGAAACGTCACGAACGTAGGAGCACACATGGACTTCGGAGTCGTCCTGCAGACCAATCCGCCCGCCGCGCGCACCGTGCAGCTCGCCCGGCTCGCCGAGGCGCACGGGTTCAGCCACGTGTGGACGTTCGACTCGCACCTGCTGTGGCAGGAGCCCTACGTCATCCACTCCGCGATCCTCGCCGAGACCAAGCGGGTCACCGTCGGGCCGTTCGTCACGAACCCCGCGACGCGCGACTGGACGGTCACGGCATCCGTCTTCGCCACGCTCAACGAGATGTACGGCAACCGCACGATCTGCGGCATCGGCCGCGGTGACTCGGCGGTGCGCGTCACGAACGGCAAGCCGGTGACGATGGCCGAGCTGCGCGAGTCGATCCACGTGATCCGAGAGCTCGCCAACTCCCGCCCGGTCGAGTACAAGGGTGCGACCCTGCAGTTCCCGTGGAGCCGCGGATCGCAGCTCGACGTCTGGGTGGCCGCCTACGGCCCGCTGGCGCTGAAGCTCACCGGCGAGGTCGGCGACGGCTTCATCCTGCAGCTCGCGGACGTCGACATCGCCGCCTGGATGATCAAGACGGTGAAGGATGCCGCGGCCGCCGCCGGCCGCGACCCGGAGTCGCTGTCGTTCTGCGTGGCGGCGCCCATGTACATCGGCGAGGACCGGGCGCACATGCGCGACCAGTGCCGGTGGTTCGGCGGGATGGTGGGCAACCACGTCGCCGACATCGTGGCCAAGTACGGCGAGCACGGGGCCGTTCCCGACGCGCTGACGGACTACATCGCAGGTCGCCAGGGATACGACTACAACACGCACGGCAAGGCGGACAACGACCATGTCGACTTCGTGCCCGACGAGATCGTCGAGCGCTTCTGCATCCTGGGCAGCGCCGACGAGCACATCGCCAAGCTCGAGCAGCTGCGCGAGCTCGGCGTCACGCAGTTCGCCGGCTACCTGCAGCACGACAACAAGGAGGAGACCCTCCGCGTCTACGGCGAGACCGTGATCCCTGCACTCCAGACCCACGTCGCCGCGAAGAAGTGAGGGCTGCGGCATGAGACCGATCGGCTGGTCGGCCCGGAGGCAGGGCGAGCTGCGCGGCTGGATCGCCGCGGGCTGGGGAGCCCTCGGCGTGCTCGCCGTGCTCGTGCTGTGGGAGCTGTACAAGTTCCTCGGCCCCAGCGACGGGTTCGTGATCGGGGCGGTGGCAGGCGAGTCGGGCTCGGGTGTCATGATCCTGCCGCGCACCCACGACCGCGCCATGCCGCACGTCTGGGACATGGTCGCCCGGCTGTTCGCCCCGACCAGCGGCGGCGACACCCCGCCGCTGTGGGTCTCCGTCGCCGGCGCCGCGCTCGTGACGCTCGGCATCGCGGCCGTCGGCTGGCTGATCGGCGTCGCCGTCGGCGCCGTGCTCGGACTCGTCATGCAGCGCTGGCGCCTGCTGGAGTGGGGCCTGCTCCCCTGGATCGTGGTCAGCCAGATCGTGCCGCTCATCGCGTTCGCCCCGGTCGTCAACGCCATCGGCAATCAGATCGACCGCGGCGGCGGCTCCTGGCCGCAGTGGCTGTCGGTCGCCGTCATCGCGTCGTACCTCGCGTTCTTCCCGGTCGCCGTCGGCGTGCTCCGCGGCCTCGGCTCACCCGACCGCATCCACCTCGATCTGATGAACAGCTACGCCGCCGGCTACTGGCCGACGCTCCTGCGCCTGCGGCTGCCCGCCGCGGTGCCGCACCTGCTGCCCGCGCTCCGGCTCGCCGCCGCGAACGCCGTGCTCGGCGCCGTCGTCGCCGAGGTGTCGATCGGCATGCGAGGCGGAATCGGCCGCATGCTGATCCAGCTCGCCGGCCAGGCCTCGAGCGACCCCGCCGCGCCGTGGGGACCGACGTTCGGCTCGATCGCCCTCGGCCTGATCGCCGCCGGCTCGGTGGCCCTCATCGGCCTCGGACTCGCCAACTACCGCAGAGGAGAGGCCACCGCATGACCCTTCGACAAGCTCAGGGGCCGTGGGCCGTGCACGCAGCCGCAGTCGGGAAGGTCTTCCCGACGAAGACCGGGGAGGTCGTCGCGCTCACCGAGGTCGAACTGGAGGTCGCCGCCGGCGAGTTCGTGTCGCTCATCGGCCCCTCGGGCTGCGGCAAGTCGACGCTGCTGCGCCTGATCGCCGACCTCGACCAGGCCACCACCGGCACCCTCGAGATCTTCGGCAAGCCGGCCAAGCGCGCCCGCATCGACCAGGACTACGGCATCGCCTTCCAGCAGGCAGGACTCCTGCCGTGGCGCACGGTGGCCGCCAACATCGGACTGCCGCTCGAGCTGCACGGCACCGGCAAGGCCGCGCGGGCGACCCGCGTCGCCGA
Organism: Microbacterium sp. ZW CA_36; assembly: GCF_044987475.1. Taxonomy (NCBI): domain Bacteria; kingdom Bacillati; phylum Actinomycetota; class Actinomycetes; order Micrococcales; family Microbacteriaceae; genus Microbacterium; species Microbacterium sp. ZW CA_36. Next base: position 11,319 of record NZ_JBJDRL010000036.1, on the reverse strand, counting down.
GCTCGCCGAGCTGGTCGGTCTCTCGGACTTCGTCGACCGGTACCCCGACCAGCTGTCGGGCGGCATGCAGCAGCGCGTCGCCATCGCGCGCGCACTCGCCGCGCGGCCGAGGCTCCTGCTCATGGACGAGCCGTTCGGCGCGCTGGACGAGATGACGCGCGAGCGGCTCCAGTCCGAGCTCACACGCATCGCCGCCGAGACATCGGCCGCCGTGGTGTTCGTGACGCACTCGATCCCCGAAGCCGTCTTCCTGTCCGACCGCGTCGTCGTGATGAGCCCGCGTCCCGGCCGCATCACCGACGTCATCGAGACGGGTCTCGGCGAACAGCGCGACGAGGCGCTGCGCGAGTCGCCGGCGTTCTTCGATCGCGTCACCGCCGTCCGCGAGGCCTTGCACGGCTCGCCCGTCGCGAGGGCGAGTGAATCATGACGGATACGGCGACCACGATGCTGCCCGCCCCGCCGACGCCGGCGGGCAAGGCGCAGCGCCCCGAGCCCGGCGAGCGCGAGCTCCCGGGGTGGCTGCGGTGGGTGGCGCCCGTCGTGGTCGGCATCCTGATCCTCGCGATCTGGATCTTCTGGGTCGACGTGCTCGGCACCGCGCCCCGGATGCTGCCGAGCCCGATCGCGATCGTCGAGGAGTTCGTCCGCCGGTTCCCGATCATCCTCGACGACATGAGGATCACGGCCACGAACGCGCTGATCGGGCTCGTGGTCGGATCCCTCCTCGCGCTCCTGTTCGCGGGACTCGCCGCCGCGGCCCGGCCCATCGACGGCATGCTCGCCCCGCTGGTGTCGGCCTTGGCGGTCATCCCGATCGTCGCGGTCACGCCGATCCTCAACACGATGTTCGGCGCGTCGAGCCAGTTCGGGCGCCAGGCGGTGGCGACGATCGCGGCCTTCATCCCCGTGTTCGTCAACGTCCTGCGCGGCCTCCGCCAGACCCGGCCCGTGCATCGCGATCTGCTGCGCTCGTCGGCGGCATCCGGCTTCCAGACGTTCCGCGTGCTCACCCTGCCGACCGCGCTCCCCTATCTGATGACGGGCCTGCGCATCGCCAGCTCGCTCGCCGTGATCGCCGCGCTGGTCGCCGAGTACTTCGGCGGCCCGGCCGACGGCATCGGCACCGCCATCGCGACCTATGCGAAATCGGGGCGCGCCGCCCTCGCATGGGCCTATGTCCTCGGCGGCATCATCATCGGCCTCGTGTTCTTCCTCGTGACCTCGCTGCTGGAGCGGCTGGCGACGAGGCGGTCGCCGGGCTGACCGGCGGGTATCGACAGGCTCTACCACCAAGAAAAGACGCACCACACGAAAGGAACGCAATGAGACACAGCAACTCACGCAGGTCCGGCATCCGACGTGGGCTGGCCGCGGCATCCGTCGCGACCATCGCGGCACTCGCCCTCGCCGCCTGCTCCGGCTCGGGCGACACCGATGACGGCGGCGACGACGCGGACTTCGAACCGCTCAGCTCGATCAAACTGCAGCTGCAGTGGCTGCCGCAGGCGCAGTTCGCCGGCTACTACGTCGCCCAGGAGCAGGGCTACTTCGAGGAGGAGGGCTTCGACGACGTCGAGATCGTGCCGTCGGGCGGTGACATCGTGCCGCAGGACGCCCTCGTCGCGGGCGACGTCGACTTCGCGATCGCCTGGGTGCCGAAGGTGCTCGGCACGCTCGAGGCGACGGGCGTCGAGCTCACCGACATCGCGCAGGTGTTCCAGAAGTCGGGCACCCTGCAGGTCGCGTGGAAGGGCGACGGCATCACGTCCGTCTCGGACTTCGAAGGCAAGCGCATCGGCTCGTGGGGCTTCGGCAACGAGTGGGAGATCTTCGCCGCGATGGCCGCCGAGGACCTCGATTCCACCTCCGTGTCGATCACGACCCAGGACTTCTCGATGAACGCCCTGCTCGACCGTGACGTCGACGCCGCCCAGGCGATGACGTACAACGAGTGGGCGCAGATCCTCGAGGTCGTGAACCCGGAGACGGGCGAGCTCTACCAGCCCGAGGACTTCGACGTCATCTCGTACGAAGACACCGAGGGCGCCATGCTGCAGGACGCGATCTGGGCGGACACCCAGCGCCTCGAGGAGGACCCGGCGTACGCCGACGCGGCCGTCCGGTTCCTGAAGGCCGTGACCAAGGGCTGGATCTACGCGCGCGACAACCCCGAGGAGGCTGCGACGATCGTCTACGACATCGCCTCTAACGCAGAGGCCGCGTTCCCCGTGGGCCCCGTGCACCAGCTGTGGCAGATGAACGAGGTCAACAAGCTCATCTGGACGGGTGCCGACTTCGGGCTCGTCGATGAGGCCGCGTGGGACAAGACCGTGGCCGGAGCGCTGTCGGCCAAGAACCAGGACGACCTCGAGCTCATCACCACGGAGCCCGCCGACTCGGCCTACTCGAACGAGTTCATCGAGAAGGCGCTCGCCGAGCTGAAGGACGAGGGCGTCGAGGTCGCCGGCGAGTACACGCCGATCGACGTCACCCTCACCGAGGGCGGTCAGTAGGTCGGGATGCGTTTCGTCTCGCTCCGCTCGCTCAACGGCCGGCTTGCGGTCGGTCGTTGAGCGAGCGAGGAACGCGGTCGTTGAGCGAGCTTGCGAGTCGAAACGCAGAGACGAAACGCCCTGAGCGAGACGGAACGCCCTTGACCCGGCGACGGAGAACGGGAAGCGTGGCCGCATGACCGAAGATCTCGACGCGCTCGCGAAGCAGCTCGACCGCGAGCACGTGTTCCACTCCTGGTCCGCGCAGGCCGGGCTCGACCTCCCCGTCATCGCGGGCGGCGCTGGAACAGTGGTGTGGGATCACGCCGGCCGTCGCATGCTCGACTTCTCGAGCCAGTTGGTGAACGTCAACATCGGGCACCAGCATCCTGCCGTCGTCGCGGCCATCCGGGCGCAGGCCGAGGAGCTCGCGACGATCGGCCCCGCCACGGCCAACCTCGCCCGCGGCCGGGCGGCGCAGCGCATCCTCGGCAAGGCGCCGGACGGCTTCGCCAAGGTCTTCTTCACCAACGGCGGCGCCGACGCGATCGAGAACGCGATCCGCATGGCCCGCCTTCACACCGGCCGCGACACGGTCCTCTCGACCTACCGGTCGTACCACGGCAACACCGGGGCGGCGATCGTCGCGACCGGCGACTGGCGACGGATGCCGAATCAGTTCGCCCGCGGCCACGTGCACTTCTTCGGTCCGTATCTGTACCGCTCCGAGTTCTGGGCGACCACGCCCGAGGAGGAGTCGGAGCGGGCGCTGCACCACCTCGAGCGCGTCATCCAGTCGGAGGGCCCCTCGACGATCGCGGCGCTGCTGCTCGAGTCGATTCCGGGCACCGCGGGGATCCTGCTGCCGCCGCCCGGCTACCTCGCCGGTGTGCGGGCGCTGGCCGACCGATACGGCATCGTGCTGATCCTCGACGAGGTCATGGCCGGGTTCGGCCGGACCGGGCGCTGGTTCGCGTTCCAGGGGTACGACGTCGTGCCCGACCTCATCACCTTCGCGAAGGGCGTGAACTCCGGCTACGTCCCGGTGGGCGGCGTGATCATCTCGGACGAGATCTCGGCGACCTTCGACGACCGCGTCTTCCCCGGCGGGCTCACGTACTCCGGGCACCCGCTGGCGGCGGCATCCATCATCGCCTCCATCGACGCGATGGAGGCGGAGGGCATCGTCGACAACGCCCGCCGCGTGGGCGAGGACGCGATCGGCCCGGGGCTGCGCGACCTCGCGGCGCGGCATCCGCTCATCGGCGAGGTGCGGGGCGAAGGCGTCTTCTGGGCACTCGAGCTCGTCTCGGACCGCGAGTCGCGCGAGCCGGTGGGCGCAGACGTGATCGGCCGGCTCAAGAAGGAGCTCACCTCGCGCGGCCTGCTGCCGTTCGCCGCTGACAACCGGATCCATGTCGTGCCGCCCTGCGTCGTCACCGACGGGGAGGTGCAGGAGGCGATCGCGATCTACGATGAAGCCCTGACGAGCGTCGAGGAAGACGGTCCCTGAGCCTGTCGAAGGGCTGACGCGTGCATCCCGCACTGCTGGGCGATCACGAGTCGCTCAGGCGGATTCCAAAGGAGGAACACGACAATGACGGACACGATGGAGCACACCGAGACGGTGGGTGCCGACACGACTGTCCTGGATCACTGGGTGAACGGCGCCCCCTGGGCGGGGGCATCCGATCGCACCGGACAGGTGTTCAACCCGGCACTCGGCATCGTGCAGAAGCAGGTGCGGTTCGCATCCCGCGCCGATGTGGGCGAAGCGGTCGACGCCGCCTCGGCGGCGTGGGCGCTCTGGCGCGACGCATCGATCGCGAAGCGCCAGGCGGTGCTGTTCAACTTCCGCGAGCTGCTGAACCAGCGCAAGCAGGAGCTCGCCGAGATCCTGACCGCCGAGCACGGCAAGGTGCTCTCGGACGCTCTGGGCGAGATCGCCCGCGGCATGGAGGTCGTCGAGTTCGCGTGCGGCGTGGGGCACCTCACCAAGGGCGCGTACTCCGAGAACGTCTCGACCGGCATCGACGTGTACACGCTCCGCCAGCCGCTGGGCGTCGTCGGCATCATCAGCCCCTTCAACTTCCCGGCGATGGTGCCGCTGTGGTTCTTCTCCGTCGCGCTCGCCGCCGGCAACGCGGTGGTGCTCAAGCCCAGCGAGAAGGACCCGACCGCCGCCAACTGGATGGCGGCGCTCCTGACCGAGGCGGGCCTGCCGGAGGGCGTCTTCAACGTCGTGCACGGCGACAAGGAGGCCGTCGACGCGCTCCTCGAGCACCCCGACGTGCGCGGGATCTCGTTCGTCGGCTCGACGCCGATCGCCAAGTACGTCTATGAGACGGCGACCGCGCACGGCAAGCGCGTGCAGGCGTTCGGCGGCGCCAAGAACCACATGCTGGTGCTTCCGGATGCCGACCTCGACCTCGCCGCGGACGCCGCTGTGAACGCCGGCTTCGGCTCGGCGGGCGAGCGCTGCATGGCGATCTCGGTGGTGCTGGCCGTCGACACGGTGGCCGATGAGTTCGTGGCCAAGGTGTCGGAGCGGATGAAGACGCTCCGCACCGGCGATGGCATGCGCGGGTGCGACATGGGCCCGCTCATCACGGGGCAGCACCGTGACAAGGTCACCTCGTACATCGACGTGGCGGCCTCCGACGGCGCGTCGGTGGTCGTCGACGGTCGCGACGTCGACATCGACGGCGACCCGAACGGCTTCTGGCTCGGCCCGACCCTCATCGACAACGTGCCGACGACCTCGTCGGTGTACGCGGACGAGGTGTTCGGCCCGGTGCTCTCGGTCGTGCGGGTCGACGGCTACGAGGAGGGCCTCGACATCATCAACGCCAGCCCGTACGGCAACGGCACCGCCATCTTCACCAACGACGGCGGAGCGGCGCGGCGCTTCCAGCATGAGGCGACCGTGGGCATGATCGGCATCAACGTGCCGATCCCGGTGCCCGTCGCGTACCACTCCTTCGGAGGCTGGAAGGCGTCGCACTTCGGAGACACGAAGGCGTACGGCCCTCACGCGTTCGAGTTCTTCACCGCCGAGAAGGCCGTCACCTCGCGCTGGCTCGACCCCTCGCACGGCGGGATCAACCTGGGGTTCCCGCAGCACGACTGACTGACCGGGTGCCGGTCCGCGGGCGGTCGGCGGCGCGTGCCGCGGCACCGTCGATGTCCGCCTGCGGACCGGCACCGTTCAAAAACCCCGATGAACTTCCGGTTCACACAACCCCGATGAACTTCCGGTTCACACAGCCCAATGAACTTCCGGCTCACACAGCCCCAATGAACTTCCGGCTCACACGACCCAATGAACTTCCGGTTCACACGACCCCAGCGAACTCCCGGCTCACACGACCCCAACGAACTCCCGGCTCACACGACCCAATGAACTTCCGGTTCACACGACCCAATGAACTTCCGGCTCACACGACCCAATGAACTTCCGGTTCACACGACCCCAGCGAACTCCCGGCTCACACGGCCCCAAGGAAGTCTCGGCTCACACGGCCCCAGGGAACTTCCGGTTCACACGGCCCCGATGAACTTCCGGGTCACACGACCCCATCGAACTCCCGGCTCACACGACCCCAGGGAACTTCCGGCTCACACGACCCCAATGAAGTCCCGGTTCACGGAGTGGGCCCCGGGGTTCGTGCCGCAGAGGGGTGGACCGGCGTTCCTGTGTGAACCGGAAGTTCATTGAGCAATCCGGCAAGTGGCGCGCCCGCCGCGTACGGGGGTGCGCCGACGCCCTGCGCCCGCTGGGTCAGCCCTCGCGCGGCGGCACGAAGACCGTCACCGCGCGGGGGACGGCGACGCAGCGCAGCGTGAAGCCGGTGGGCGCCCGCTCTTCGAGCTCGCCGTCGTGGACGAAGACCGACGGATGCCCCTCTTCGAGGCGCACCGTCATCGCGAACTCCGCGATGAGCAGACGCTCGACGTCGGAGCGAGGCGGCATGAGCTGCACCGCCCGCAGCACGGCGGCGGTGCGCCGCCCGAACGCGAGGGACGCCATCGCGCGCAGCCGTGAGCCGCGCGCGTGGTGGATGCGGACGTCGAGTGTCGGTTCGACGAGCGTCTCTCGCTGCATCGTCGCGACGCGCTGGGGATCATTGCGCCCGATGCCGACGAACACGGACCACACGCGCGCCCGCCGGCCGTCGCGCACGATCGTCAGCGACTCCGCCGTCCTGAGCGTCCGCCAGGCGGCGACGATCCCGCCCAGCCATTTGCCGAGGGACTGCCGCCGGCGATCGCGCTCGTCGATCAGCTCGGGGTAGGTGCCCACCGACACCGCGTTGAGCGCCAGGATCGGCTCGCCGTCGTCCGCCCGGGCCTCGATCGCGCTCACCTCGATCGTGGTGCCGCTCTGGAGCGCGTCGATGGCCGTGTCCACGTCGTCGAGGCCCGCCGAGCGGGCGAAGTGGTTGAAGGTGCCACCCGGCATCACCAGGAGCGGACGCCCGTGCTCCCGGGCGAGCGCCGCCATCCGCGACACCGAGCCGTCCCCGCCGTAGACGCCCAGGACGGCGGGGGGTTCCTCCGACCGCATCGCACCGGCGACCACCTCGGCGAGGTCCTCCCCGTCGGCGAGCTCGTGGATCGTGGCCTCGGGCAGTCGCGCAGCGAAGGTCCCGGCGGGGTCCGCCCGCACCACGGCGGTGCCGGAGGCGGCGTTGCGCACGATGAAGACTCCCCGGCCGTCGGCGAACGCGGGCGGCTCGGATGAGGACGGCATGCTCCTGAGGCTACCCGCGGACTCAGGCAGGGAAGACCGGCCTGTTCTCGTAGAAGGTCTGGAGCACGACCGTGGTGCGTGTGTTGACCGAAGCCGACGATCGGATGTCGCGGATGAGCGTCTCCAGGTGCCGGGGGGAAGCGACCCGCACCAGCAGCATGTAGCTCGCGTCGCCGGCGATCGAGTGGCACGCCTCGATCTCGGACAGGTGCTCGAGAAGCTCGGGCGCGTTGTCGGGCTGGCCGGGATCGAGCGGCGTGATCTCGACGAATGCGGCGAGCGGCTTGCCGACGGATTCGGCGTCGACGAGTGCGCGATAGCCCGTGATGACGCCACGAGCCTCCAGCCGGCGCAGCCGGGTCTGCACGGCCGAGACCGAGAGGCCGACGGCCGCGGACAGCTCGGCCAGCGTCGCGCGCGCATTGCGCGACACTTCGCGAACGATCCCCGCATCGATGTCGTCGTCGAGGCGTCCGAGGCCGTCTTCGCTCATGCCCCGACACTACCAGCGGCCGCCTGCATCGACAGGAAGTCTTCCTGTCGATCATTCATATCGCCGGAACATATCCCGTAGACTCGACCTCGAGATCATCCTCGACTCGAAGATCGGAGGTTCACATGTCCATCCACGCCCGCACCACGCAGGTCATCGTCGGCGAACCCGAGGTCGTCGAGGACCCCCGGCTCGCCGAGACCAGCGACGCCTGGCGGCAGCTCAAAGAGGCGGCGACCTCGATCCAGGCCCTGCAGGCGCAGGACGGCTCGATTCCGGATGCCGCCGCACGCGTCGACGCTCGTACCCACGTCGCCGGGATCGTCGCAGGCATCCGCGCTCTCGCGCCCGCGTTCCCGCACGACGCCGAGTACCTCGCCGCGTCGGTGCGCGACTTCGAGCGCTGGGCGGACGAGGGCTTCGGCATCCCGGACTTCCTCGATTCGCTGCAGGCGTTCCAGCCGCAGCAGGACCGGGCCGACGGCATCCGTCATCTCGTCGTCTTCCCGATGTACACGCAGAACGGCTCGAGCGACCGTCGCGTCGAGGCGGTGCTCGTCGAGGTGATCTGGCCCGAGTTCATCGCGCGGCTCGAGGCCGGCGACTACGGCAACAAGCTGTTCGTGTCGCTGCGGTTCCTCGACTTCACGCCCGGCTACGACACCAACAGCGCTGTGCTCTTTCCTGAGACCGTCGCGATGCGCGAGATCCCCCGCTTCACGTGGGGCGCGATCTTCCAGGACCGCGAGGCGGCGCGCTATCGCCGCGTCGTGCGGGCCGCCGCCGAGATCACGAAGCTCGACCTGCCCGCGGATGCCGCGCGCATGCTCGACGACCAGGCGCTCACCGAGAAGACGTTCGTGATGTGGGACATCATCCACGACCGCACGCATATGCGCGGCGACCTGCCGTTCGATCCGTTCATGATCAAGCAGCGGATGCCGTACTTCCTGTACTCGCTGGAGGAGCTGCGGTGCGACCTCACGGCGTTCCGCGAGTGCGTGGCGATCCAGCGTCGGCTGTCGGCGCGCGCGGATGCCGGCGAGAGCCTGGACGCCGCAGAGGCGGAGATGCTCGAGCACGCGAAGCTCGTGCAGTACGCCGTGATCTTCGACCGGATCTTCCGCTTCGCGATCACCGGCTCGCGCGTGCGCAACTATGACGGGCTCGGCGGCCAGCTGCTGTTCGCGTGGCTGCACCAGCGCGACGTGCTGCACTGGACCGACACGGCGCTGGCATTCGACTGGGAGAACGTGCCCGCCGCCGTCGTCGCGCTCGGCGAGGCGATCGACGACCTCTACTGGCGCTCGATCGACCGACCCAAGACCGCGCACTGGCTCGCCGCGTACGACCTGGTGCGGACGACGCTGACACCCAACCCGGCATCGCATTGGGCGCGCGGACTCCGCGATGAGATTCTCGCCGGAGCGCCAAAGGGCTACACCGACGCGGTCATGGACGACGAGTTCCCGCTGTCGATGTTCTTCGAGGCGCTCGACAAGAAGATGAAGCCGGTCATCGAGTCGACCGCCGGCATCACCGGCCGCGTCTCCTGACATCACCGACGTCCTCGGCGGGAGCGCAGGGTCTCGCCGAGGACCCGCGGCCGTCGACGGCCGGCGAGACCGTGCGCCCGAGGCGTGGAAGGGTAGGAGCATGAGCGTCACAGGCAGGCTTGTGGTCATCTCGGGCGCGACGAGCGCCTCCGGTCTCGCGGCGACCCGCGAGCTCGTCGCCGCAGGCGCCCGCGTCGTCGCGGTCGGCCATGACGCGCAGAAGCTGCGGGAGCTCGCGGACTCCCTCGAAACGGGCGCCGGCGCCGCCGAGGCCGGCCAGGCGGGAAGCCTCCGCACCGAGATCTGCGACCTGACGGACGAAGCGGACGTCACCGCCCTCGCCGAGCGCGTGCACGCCACCGACGGCCGCGTCGACGGAGTGCTCCACCTCGTCGGCGGATGGCGGGGCGGCGGCGGCCTCGCGGGGCAGACCGAGGAGGTCTACCGCTTCCTCGAGCGCTCGCTCACCGCACTCCGCCACGTCAGCCGCGCGTTCGACGCCGATCTGCGAGCGTCGTCCTCCGCGCGCACCGCCATCGTGTCCTCGACGGCGGTCGAGCGCCCGCTCGCCGGCGGCGCCAGCTACGCCGCCATCAAGGCCGCGAGCGAGGCGTGGGCGCGAGCCGTCGCTCAGGGGTTCGCGAAGGCCGCGAAGGACTCCGGGCAGCCGCTGGCCGCGGCATCCGTCATCTTCCGCACCAAGAGCCTCGACGGCCTCGAGGAGGCACTCGCGCAGCGGTTCGCCGATCTGTGGGCGACACCCGCCGCCGAGACGAACGACACGATCGTCGAACTCACCGACCCTTCGCTCTGACGATCCCCGGCGGAGCCGGGTCGCCGCGCGAACTAGATTGGACACCCGTGACCACGATCCACGACCCGAACCTGCGGGGCTTCGCCTCGGACAACTACTCCGGCATCCACCCCGAGGTGCTGGCCGCGATCGCCGCCGCCAACGACGGCCACCAGGTCTCGTACGGCGACGACGTCTACACCGCGCGTCTGCAGGAGGTCATGGCCCGCCACTTCGGCGAGGGCGTCGAGGCGTACCCGGTGTTCAACGGCACCGGTGCGAACGTCGTCGGGCTGCAGTCGATGCTCCCCCGCTGGGGAGCCGTCGTCACGGCGGGCACCGCGCACATCAACGTCGACGAGGGCGGCGCCCCCGAACGCGTGGCCGGCATCAAGCTGCTGACCGTGCCCACCGACGACGGCAAGCTCACGCCCGAGCTCATCGACCGCGAAGCCTGGGGCTGGGGCGACGAGCACCGCGCGCAGCCGCTCGCCGTGTCGATCACGCAGTCCACCGAGCTCGGCACGCTGTACACCATCGACGAGATCACCGCCATTGCCGACCACGCGCACAGCCTGGGCATGCGCGTGCACATGGACGGCTCGCGCATCTCCAACGCCGCCGCGTCGCTGGGCGTCCCGTTCCGGGCGTTCACCCGTGACGCGGGCGTCGACGTGCTGAGCTTCGGCGGCACCAAGAACGGCGCCATGCTCGGCGAGGCGATCGTGGTGCTGAACCCCGAGGCGTCGGAGGGCCTGAAGTTCCTGCGCAAGCTCGACATGCAGCTCGCGTCGAAGATGCGCTTCGTGTCGGCTCAGCTGCTCGCCCTGCTCGAGGGCGACCTGTGGCTGCGCAACGCATCCCACTCCAACGCGATGGCGCAGCGCCTGCGCGTGGGCATCGAGGCCGGTCTCGCCGACGGCTCGATCCGCGGCATCGCGTTCACGCAGCCGACGCAGGCGAACGGCGTCTTCGCCACGCTGCCCGACGGCGTCGCGGACCGCCTCCGCACGTCCTTCAAGTTCTACGACTGGGATGCCGCGAAGAACGAGGTGCGCTGGATGTGCAGCTTCGACACCTCCGAGAACGACATCGACGCCTTCCTCGCCGCGATCGCCCGCGAGACCTCCGCTATCGGTCGTTGAGCGAGCGAGGAACGAGCGAGACGAAACGCCCCCCCACACCCCGCCCCCGGTCGTCGAGCGAGCGAGGAACGAGCAAGACGAAAC
>NZ_JBJDRL010000035.1:0-44179 GCF_044987475.1 Microbacterium sp. ZW CA_36 | reverse complement strand
CAGCACGAGCAGCGCGGTGGTCGAGGCCGGGGTCGTGGCGCTCGCCGTCCTCGCCACCGCGCTGCTCGTGCTGCGGGGCACCGACGCCACCGCGACGGTGGACCCGCTCGCCGTGGCGGCGCCGTTGCTGCTCGCGCTGGTGGCCTGCGTCCTCACGCTCCGGCTGTACCCGGTGGCACTGCGATCCGTGCTCGCGCACGAGCGATCCCGCGACGGATTCCTCGGCGTCCTGGGCGCCGCCCGCGCGCTCCGCGACCCGGCGACCGGCGTGGCGCCCGTGCTCGCCCTCATCGTCGGTGTGTCCTTCGCCGTCGCGAGTGCGGTCGTGCTCTCGATGGTGCAGACGGGAGCGGTGCACGCCGCCCGAGCCACGGCGGGTGCGGACATCCAGCTGTCGGCGAGCCGCTTCGACGCGGAGGCGGTCGCGACCGCCGAGGCGGTGGACGGCGTCGCGGCCGTCGCGCGCGTCGACCTGCTGCGCTCCGCCCAGCTGAAGGTGGAAGAGCGGCTGTCGCGCGTCTCCCTCTACCTCGTCGACCGGGAGCGACTCGACGAGGTGCAGGGCGACTTCCCGCGGATCGTGCCCGCCGACGTCTCGCTCGGTGACGGCTCGGGCGTGCCGCGGCTGCTCTTCTCCGAGAAGGTGGCAGACCGCATCGATGCGGCCGAGCTGCCGGTGCACATCGTCAAGGCCGACGCCGCGTTCGCCGGTGCCGTCCGCGAGGCGGTCCCCTTCACCTCCTCCTCGTCGTCGTGGGTGCTCGCCGACGTCGCGTACGCCGAGCAGATCTCGGACGACGCACCCATCCCGGTCCGGCTCCTCGTCCGCGTGGCACCCGGTGCCGACCCGGCCGCGGTCGCCGCAGAGCTGCGGGAGACGTTCGGTGCAGGGGTGCGCGTCGCGACATCCGCCGATGCCCTCGATGCGGTGTACGCGGACCCGGCCTTCGCCGGGCTGCGCGGTGCGCTCGTCGCCGGCGTGCTGGTGTGCGCGGTGCTGAGCGCCGTGGCGGTGGTGGTGACGCTCGTGCTGGGCACGCGCCCGCGACGCCGGATCCTCGCCCTCCTGCAGACGCTCGGTGCGCCGCCGCGCGCGGCCCGCGGCCTCGTGGCGTGGGAGCTCGCGCCCGCGGGGATCGCCGCGCTGATCGTGGGCGGCATCCTCGGGCTGCTGATGCCGGTGCTGCTGGCATCCGTGGTCGATCTGCGGCCGTTCACCCGGGGCGTCGACCCGCCGCCGTACGCGGCCGACCCCCTCGTTCTGCTGTCGACCCTCGGCGGATTCGCCGTCGTGACCCTGCTCGTCACTGCCGCCGCACTCGCCATCACCCGACGCGCTCGCGTCGCCGCCGTCCTGCGTACCGTGGAGGACACATGACCACCACCGTCACCCACGCGCCCGCGGTGGCGCACACCGTCGAGCCCGACATCGTGTGCGCCGATCTCGTGCGCATCTTCACCACCGAGGCCGTCGAGGTGCAGGCGCTCCAAGGGCTGAGCCTCGTCGTCGAGCGGGGCGAGCTCGTGGCCGTCGTGGGTGCCTCGGGCTCGGGCAAGTCGACCCTGCTGTCGATCCTCTCGGGACTCGACACCCCCACGGCCGGGGTCGCGCGGGTCGCCGACCGCGACCTCTTGACCCTCTCGCGGCGCGAGCGCGTGCGCTTCCGGCGGGAGTGCGTCGGATTCGTCTGGCAGCAGACCTCGCGCAACCTGCTGCCCTACCTGACCGCGGCGGAGAACGTCGCCGCGGTCCTCGCGATCACGGGATCCGTCAGGGGTGCGGCCCGCGCCGAACGGGTGGGCGCGCTGCTCGACCTGCTCGAGGTCTCCCATTGCGCCGACCGCCGTCCGGCGGAGATGTCGGGCGGCGAGCAGCAGCGCGTCGCGATCGCTGTGGGCATCGCCAACGAGCCCCGCGTGCTGCTGGCCGATGAGCCGACGGGGGAGCTGGACGACGAGACGAGTGCCCACGTGCTCGAGGCGATGCGGGTCGTCAATCGCGAGATCGGGATCACGACGCTGATCGTGACGCACGACCCCGCCGTGTCGGAGCACGTCGCGCGGACGGTGCAGATCCGCGACGGGCGCACGGCGACCGAGGTGCTGCGCTCGACCCGCACCGACGAGGACGGCGCCGAACACCACGTCGCCGAGGAGTACGCCGTGCTCGACAAGGTCGGCCGCCTCCAGCTGCCGGACGACTTCGTCACGACGCTCGACCTCCGCCAGCGGGTGCGCCTCGCCCTCGAGCCGGATCATGTCGGGGTGTGGCCCGGGCACCGCCGCGAGGCGTCGGCCGATCCCGCGCCGGTGGTCGCCGGCGGGACCTCGCACGACGGCGTCGTGACGGATGCGCCGGCGACACCCGACGGCCCGACGGAGGAGGAGCGATGACCATCGACCAGGCTCACGACGCCCGCGTGGCACTGCGGGGGGAGCGCCTCGTGCGGGTGTTCCCGTCCGCGGCGGGCGACGTGCACGCAGTGGACGGGATCGACATCGAGCTCAAGGCCGGCGAGCTCCTCGCCGTCCGCGGTGCATCGGGGGCGGGCAAGACGACGCTGCTGAACCTCCTCGGCGCGCTCGACCGCCCGACAACGGGGCGGGTGTGGATCGGCGACGTCGACACCACCGATCTGCCCGAGGACGAGCTCGCCGCGCTGCGGCGGGATGCCCTGGGTTTCGTGTTCCAGTCCTTCGGGCTCATCCCGGTGCTGTCAGCCCGCGAGAACGTGGAGCTGCCCCTGCGGATCGCCCGCACCGACCCCGCCGAACGCGACGAGCGCGTCGCCGACGCCCTCGCGATGGTCGGGCTCGCCGCGCATGCCGAACAGCGGCCGGCCGAGCTGTCGGGCGGCCAGCAGCAGCGCGTCGGCATCGCGCGGGCGATCGTGGCGCGCCCGCGCGTGCTGATCGCCGATGAGCCGACCGGGCAGCTCGACTCGCGCACCGCCGCGACGATCATGGACCTTCTCGGTGAGCTCGCCCACCGCCAGGGCCTCGCGGCGATCGTCTCGACGCACGACCCCCTGCTCGTCGCGCGCGCCGACCGGGTCATCGAGGTGCACGACGGCCGGATCGCCGGCTCCGGTGTCCGGGTCGGTGTCGACGGCGGCGACCGCGGGGGAGCGGATGCAGCAGCCCGGCCTGCGCCGCCCGCTGCCGCGTCGGCCGGCGTCCCGCGCACCCGGGCCGAGGCGCGCCGCGACCGGGAGGGTTCGGGCGCCTGACGCTGCCGGCGCAGCGGTAAATGTATACCTAAAGCGCTCCCGATCCACCCACAGTGGCGCCAGACGGGAACAATGTATACACTGGCCGGATGTCGAACGACGAAGTGATGCGCATGCGCGCCAGTGACCGCGCATACGCGACTCTCCTCGACGAGATCCAGTCCGGCATCCTGCGCCCCGGCGCCGTCCTCGGTGAGGTGGAGCAGGCGGCCCGCCTCGGCGTCAGCCGCACCCCGCTGCGCGAAGCGCTCGGCCGCCTCGCGGCAGACGGGCTCGTCGCGCAGCAGTCCCCGCGGGTGACCGTCGTGACCGCGATCGACGCCGGCGACATCCGTGAGATCTTCGAGGTGCGGCGGGCCCTCGAGGAATCCGCCGCGCGCCTGGCCGCCGAGCGCGGCGACGCCGCCGCATTCGCCGATCTCGCGCGCGACTTCGCACAGGTCGACCTCGCGGGCGACGAGGCACCGGGCACCGCCTCGCCCCGCGCGGACGGCACCGACGCCTATTACGCGCTCATCGAGCGCTTCGACCTCGCGCTGGACGCCGCCGTGGCCAACGACTACCTCACCGCAGCACTGCGCACGGTGCGCACGCACCTCGTCCGCGTGCGGCGCCTGGCACGCGACAACCCCGCGCGGCTCGCGGCGTCCGTCGCCGAGCACCGCCTGATCGCCGCCGCGATCGCGGCGCGCGACGCGGATCTCGCGGCCCACGCGACGCACGTGCACCTGCACAACGCCCTCCACAGCATCCTCGAGTCGCTCCGCGCCGCAGCGCTCACGAACTCCTCGACTCCTCGTTCGATCTGAAAGGCCGGTCATGACCGTCATCCACCACCTCCGTGTCCACCGCAGCGACGAGAACCTCGTCCGCGAAGGGCAGCTCGCCTGGCACATCGCCGAAGTCGCCGCCGACCCGGTGGCGGTCGACGCGGACGTGGTCGACATGATCATCAACCGCGTCATCGACAACGCGGCGGTGGCCGCGGCATCCCTCACCCGTGCGCCGGTCAGCGCCGCCCGCCAGCAGGCCCTCGACCACGCCGTGTCGGTCGGCGGCCGCGGAGCCACCGTGTTCGGGTGCGCGCTCGACCGCAAGACCAGCCCCGAATGGGCGGCGTGGGCGAACGGCGTCGCCGTGCGCGAGCTGGACTACCACGACACGTTCCTCGCAGCGGAGTACTCGCACCCGGGCGACAACATCCCGCCGATCGTGGCCGTGGCGCAGCACGTGGGTGCCGACGGCGCCGCGCTCGTGCGCGGACTCGCGACCGGCTACGAGATCCAGATCGACCTGGTGCGCGCGATCAGCCTGCACAAGCACAAGATCGACCACGTCGCCCACCTCGGCCCGTCGGCCGCGGCCGGCATCGGGACGCTCCTCGGCCTCGACGTCGAGACCATCTACCAGGCGGTCGGCCAGGCCCTGCACACCACCACCGCGACGCGGCAGTCGCGCAAGGGCGAGATCTCGACGTGGAAGGCGCACGCACCCGCGTTCGCCGGCAAGATGGCGATCGAGGCCGTCGACCGCGCGATGCGCGGCGAGACGTCGCCGAGCCCCATCTACGAGGGCGAGGACGGCGTCATCGCATGGCTGCTCGACGGCCCCGACGCCACCTACGAGGTCCCGCTCCCCGGTGCGGGCGAGCCCAAGCGCGGCATCCTCGACTCCTACACGAAGGAGCACTCGGCCGAGTACCAGGCGCAGGCATGGATCGACCTCGCCCGCAAGCTCCACGGCGAGCACGCGGAGCTGCTGGACCCGGCGAACGTCGAGGCGATCGTGCTGCACACCTCGCACCACACGCACTACGTGATCGGCTCGGGCGCGAACGACCCGCAGAAGTACGACCCGACGGCGTCGCGCGAGACGCTCGATCACTCGATCCCGTACATCTTCGCGGTCGCGCTGCAGGACGGCGGCTGGCACCACGTCGACTCGTACACGCCCGAGCGTGCGGGCCGCGCCGACACCGTCGACCTCTGGCAGAAGATCACCACGGCCGAGGACCCCGAGTGGACGCGCCGCTACCACTCCGAGGACCCGAACGAGAAGGCGTTCGGCGGCCGCGTCGAGATCCGCCTGACGAACGGCGAGACGATCGAGGACGAGATCGCGGTCGCCGACGCCCACCCGCTCGGCGCCCGGCCGTTCGCCCGCGAGGACTACGTGCGCAAGTTCCGGCTGCTGGCCGAGCCGGTGCTCGCGGCCGACGAGATCGAGCGCTTCCTCGACCTCGCCCAGCGCCTGCCCGAGCTGACCGCCGCCGAGGTGCAGCAGCTCACCATCGTCGCCGACTTCGGCGTCCTCGCGGGTGCACCGGCGCCGAAGGGCCTGTTCTGATGCGCGTTTCGACTCGCTTCGCTCGCTCAACGACCAGGCCTGTCTCCCCCCGGTCGTTGAGCGAGGGAGCGCTAGCGACCGAGACGAAACGCCCCGAGCCGACGAGGAGCGTCTGATGCTGTACTCCACCGTCCCGGCGCACGAGAAGCGCAGGCTGTTCCGCGAGCGGCTTGCGAGCGGCGAGCTGCTGCGCTTCCCGGGCGCGTTCAACCCGCTCAGCGCCCGGCTCATCGAGCGTAAGGGGTTCGAGGGCGTGTACATCTCGGGGGCGGTGCTCAGCGCGGACCTCGGCCTGCCCGACATCGGCCTGACGACGCTCACCGAGGTGGCCGCCCGCGGCCAGCAGATCGCGCGGATGACCGACCTGCCGGCCATCATCGACGCCGACACCGGGTTCGGCGAGCCGATGAACGTGGCACGCACGATCCAGACCCTCGAGGACGCCGGCATCGCCGGCACGCACATCGAGGACCAGATCAACCCGAAGCGCTGCGGTCACCTCGACGGCAAGGCCGTCGTCGACGAGGGCACCGCGATCAAGCGCATCCGTGCGGCCGCCGATGCCCGGCGCGACCCGAACTTCCTGATCATGGCGCGCACCGACATCCGCGCGGTGGAGGGGATGGATGCCGCCATCGACCGCGCGAAGGCGCTGGTGGATGCCGGAGCCGACGCGATCTTCCCCGAGGCCATGAGATCCCTCGACGAGTTCGCCGCGATCCGGGCCGCGGTCGACGTGCCGATCCTCGCCAACATGACGGAGTTCGGGAAGTCCGACCTGTTCTCGGTCGACCAGCTGCGGGACGTCGGGGTGAACATCGTCATCTGGCCGGTGTCGCTGCTGCGCATCGCGATGGGCGCGGCATCCCGTGCACTCGATACGCTCATCGAAGACGGACACCTCACCGCGAAGCTGGGTGAGATGCAGCACCGGGCCGATCTCTACGACCTCATCGACTACGAGCAGTACAACCACTTCGACCAGGACGTCTTCAACTTCCAGATCGACACCTCGGGTCGTTGAGCGAGGAGCGCAGCGACGAGACGAAACGCGTTTCGACTCGCGCGGACTCGCTCAACGAACGATGGCTGAGCAAAGGAGCAGAGCATGACCGAACCCGACATCAAGAAGGGGCTCGCGGGCGTCGTCGTCGACTACACGGCGGTCTCGAAGGTCAACCCCGACACGAACTCGCTGCTGTACCGCGGCTACCCGGTGCAGGAGCTCGCGGCCACGCAGTCGTTCGAGGCCGTCGCCTACCTGCTGTGGCACGGCGACCTGCCGACCGACGTGCAGCTGGCGCAGCTGCGCGCGACCGAGCGGGCGTACCGTCACCTCCCGGCTGATGTGCGTGCCGCGATCGACCTCGTGCCGATCGACGCGCACCCGATGGACGAGGTGCGCACGGCCGTGAGCCTCATCGGCGCCCGCGATCTCGCCGGCACCGGCTCGGTGCTCGACGTGAGCGGCAGCGCCGAGGAGAACCTGGCGCGCAGCGTCCGCCTGTTCGCCGTGCTCCCCGCGATCATCGCCTACGGCCAGCGCCGCCGGCGCGGCCAGCAGCCGGTCGCACCGCGCGACGACCTCGACTACGCCGCCAACTTCCTCTGGATGACGTTCGGCGAGGAGTCCGACCCGGTCGTCGTCGATGCCTTCAATCGCTCGATGATCCTGTACGCCGAGCACTCCTTCAACGCCTCGACGTTCACCGGCCGCGTCATCGCCTCGACGCTCAGCGACCTCTACTCGGCGGTCGTCGGAGCCATCGGCGCCCTCAAGGGACCCCTGCACGGCGGGGCCAACGAGGCCGTGCTGCACATCTTCGACGAGATCGGCACCGCCGAGAACGTCGGACCGTGGCTCGACGAGGCGCTCGCCGAGAAGCGCAAGATCATGGGCTTCGGCCACCGCGTCTACAAGCGCGGGGACTCGCGCGTGCCGACGATGAAGGCCGCGCTCGACTCACTCGTCGAGCACTACGAGCGGCCCGACGTCGCTGCGCTCTACGACACGCTCGAGTCGGAGTTCGTCGCGCGCAAGGGGATCTACCCGAACCTCGACTACCCGTCGGGTCCGGCGTACAGCCTCATGGGCTTCGACACGCTTACCTTCACCCCGCTCTTCGTCGCGGCGCGCGTCACCGGCTGGACCGCGCACATCATGGAGCAGCTCGCCTCGAACGCGCTCATCCGCCCGCTGTCGGAGTACAACGGCCCCGACGAGCGCCACATCGAGGGCTATGTGCCGGATGCCGCGACCCTCGCCGCCGCCCAGCGCGAAGAGGAAGCGGCGGGGTGAGCCGATGAGCCTCTGGCACGGCGCCGACGCCGTCGATCTCGGGGCGATGGCAGCAGGGACGCTCATCGAGACCCTCGGCATCGAGATCGTCGAGATCCGCGACGACGCACTGGTCGGACGGATGCCGGTGGACCATCGCACCGTCCAGCCGGCGGGCGTGCTGCACGGCGGGGCATCGGTCGCGCTCGCCGAGACGCTGGCGTCGTGGGCGGGCTACCTCGCGGTGGATCGCGAGCGGTTCCACGTCGTCGGGCAGGAGATCAACGCCAACCACATCCGCCCGATCTCGTCGGGCTGGGTGACGGCGACCGTGACGCCGGTGAACATCGGCCGCCGCGTGCACGTGTGGGAGATCCGCATCGTCGACGACGCCGGCAAGCTCGTGTGCATCTCGCGGTGCACGCTCGCCGTCATCGAGCAGCGCAGTACCTACGCGACGCCCGAGACGCGTCGGTGATGCCGCGGCCCGCGGCATCCGGGGCCGTCTTAGGCTCTTGAACAGGAGGTCTCCATGCCACAGGCCGTCATCGTCGACGTCGTCCGCACCCCGTCGGGGCGCGGCAAGCCCGGGGGCGCGCTGAGCGCAGTGCATCCGGTCGACCTCGTCGCCGGGGTGCTCACGGCGCTGCTCGAGCGCAGCGGGCTGGAGTCGCGGCAGGTCGACGACGTGCTGATGGGATGCGTCAGCCAGATCGGCGACCAGTCCCTCAACATCGCGCGGCAGGCCGTGCTCGCCGCCGGCTTCGACGAGACGGTGCCGGCTGTGACGATCGACCGCCAGTGCGGGTCGAGCCAGCAGGCCGCGCACTTCGCGGCGCAGGGCGTGATCGCCGGCGCGTACGACATCGTGATCGCCGCGGGCGTCGAGTCGATGAGCCGCGTGCCGCTGGGCTCGTCGGCCCACGGCGGGACCGTCTCGCAGGGCGTCGCGCACCGCTATCCCGAAGGCCTCGTGAACCAGGGCGTGTCGGCGGAGCTCATCGCCCAGCGGTGGGGCTTCGGCCGGGAAGAGCTCGACGCGTTCTCGGCAGAATCGCATCGGCGGGCAGCGGATGCCTGGACCCGAGGTGCGTTCGATTCGCAGGTGATCCCGGTGCTCGGCGGCGCCGCCGACGCGGTGGCGTTCGACGAGACCGTGCGCGCGGGCACGACCGCGGAGTCGCTGGCGGGGCTGAGGTCCGCCTTCCGCACCGATGCGCTCGCTGCGCGGTTCCCCGACCTCGACTGGCGCATCACGGCGGGCAATTCGTCGCCGCTCACGGATGCGGCATCCGCGGCGCTCATCATGAGCGAGGAGAAGGCGGCCGAGCTCGGCCTGACGCCGCGGGCGCGCTTCCACTCGTTCGCGGTGGTCGGCGACGACCCCATGATGATGCTGACCGGACCGATTCCGGCGACGAAGCGCATCTTCGAGCGCAGCGGCCTCGGGATCGACGACCTCGACGCGTACGAGGTGAACGAGGCGTTCGCGTCGGTGCCGCTCGCATGGCTGCGCGAGGTCGATGCCGACCCTGCGAAGCTCAACCCGTGGGGCGGCGCGATCGCCCTCGGCCACGCGGTCGGGGCATCGGGCACCCGCCTGCTCGGCACCCTCGTGTCGTACCTCGAGGCGACCGGTGGCCGCTACGGCCTGCAGACGATGTGCGAGGGCGGCGGCATGGCCAACGCCACGGTGATCGAGCGCCTGTAGCGGGGGAGCGGTCGGCTGCGCGATCGACGCGGGCCCCAGCTGCCCTCCGGGGATCCGCTCTCAGCCGACGCGTGATCGAACCGGATCCAGCACCGCCTCCGCCGCCCATGCGGCGGCGTCGGCGATGTCGCGACGGCTCATTCCGAACTCCCGGCGGAAGGTGACCCAGGTCGCAGCCGAGTCGAGGTGCGCCAGGCCCGCGACGATCGCGATGCGTTCGGCATCCTCGAGAGAGGGGATCTCGGCATCGACCATCTGCTCGAGCCTCGCCCGCGTGGGGCTGGGTGCCGCGCCGCTGATCCCTCGCATCGTCGTCTCAGCCACCACATGGGCCAGTTCCGGGCGGTGATCGTACGACTCCATCGCCGCCCGGATCGCGAGGGGCATGTCGAAGATGCTCGCGGAGTCCTGCCGGGGAAAGATCCTGCTCTCGACCCATGCCGCCGTCGCGAGCAGCAGATCGACCCGTGTCGCGTAGTTGCGGAAGACGGTTCGCTCGCCGACGCCCGCTCGGCGGGCGATCAGCCGGAATGACACGTCGTCTGTGCCGAGCTCCTCGATCAGCTCGGCGTAGGCGGCGAGGATCGCCTCTTGGGTGCGACTCACCTCGTGCGCTGCCTGCGCATCGATGTCGGAGGTCGCCGGCACGGTCATCCGCCTCCCCGTCGTGCCGCGCCCACTTCGGTCTCTCTCGGGATCAGCAGGTCGCCCAGGACCTCGGCGCACGTGCGGTCGAAGACATCCGCGATCTCCGGCGCGCTCATATCGAAGCCCGTGCGCATGCGGGCCCAGAACTGGGGCGACGCGAAATAGCGCAGTGCCGCTGCCACGCGCTGCAGATCCCGCTCGTTCAGAGAAGGGTGATTCGTGGCGAGCATCGCCACCAGGGCTCTGGTGAGGAAGGTCGGCTCCGCCTCGCCGGTCGGCGAGATCGTCGCCGCCCGCGCACACACGAAAGCGAACGCCGGTGACGAATCGAAAGCGTGGAACCTGGCGCGCGAGGCGGCCCGGAACTGAGCGATCGTGACGAAAGGCGGAAGCGGGAACTCGGTGGACTCGATCCACCCCGCGACACCCTCCAGCAGGTGCGATCTCGTCGGGAAGTGACGGTAGACCGTCCGCTCCGACACGCCGACCGCGTCGCCGAGCGTGCGGTACGAGATGTCGTCGAACGGGTGCTCGCGCAGAGCCGCGGCGGCGTTGGCGAGGATCGCTGTCGGAGTGTCGACGCCCTCCGCCATCGTCAGCCTCGTTCCTTCTGCCGTCTGGCCTGCTCGGCGGTCCGCCCAGGCGAGCTGTCCTGCGATGACGCCGGCTCGGCGGGCAGGACATAGCGATCCGAGTCGTCCAGCGTGAGTGCGAGCGACGACACGTACTGGGTCTCGCCGAATGTCCCGCGCTCCGCCGATGCCAGCATATCCGGCCGCTCGAACGTATAGCCGGTGACGTGGCAGCGCAGCCGCTCACCGGACGGGTTGCCGTCGACGTCGAGGATCGGTGACGCGATGCCATCGGTCTGGCGTCGCAGGTAGTACCTGCCGCGCGTCAGCAGCGCCATGAGCGGGGTCGTGATCACCGCCACGC
The DNA here is from genome assembly GCF_044987475.1 of Microbacterium sp. ZW CA_36. Taxonomy (NCBI): domain Bacteria; kingdom Bacillati; phylum Actinomycetota; class Actinomycetes; order Micrococcales; family Microbacteriaceae; genus Microbacterium; species Microbacterium sp. ZW CA_36. Next base: position 33,030 of record NZ_JBJDRL010000035.1, on the reverse strand, counting down.
CGATCGCGATCAGCACCGAGAGGGGCCGCAGATCCTCCCCGAACACACCAGCGAATGCCGCGAGCGACAGCAGCGACGCCAGACTCACCGACACGAGGCCGACCGGGTTCCAATCGCGCAGCATCCCGCGGCGGAACTCGGGGAACAACGGCGAGATGCGGAGGACGTGCTTGTTGATCGCGATGTCGGCGGCGATCGTGACCAGCCATGCCATCACGACATTGGCGTAGAGGCTGAGCACGAAGCTGATGAGGCTGAAGACGTCCATCCACATCAGCGCGAGCGCGATGGCGAGGTTGAAGAAGATGAAGACGGATCTGCCGGGGTACGTCTTGGTGAGGCGGGTGTACACGTTGGACCACGCCAGCGACCCGGAGTACGCGTTCGTGACGTTGATCTTCACCTGCGCGACGACGACGAGAACGAGCGCCAGCCCGATCGCCAGCCACTCCGGCATGATCGATTCGTAGAGCGCGATGAACTGGCGGACCGGCTCGGCGGCCTTCTGGCCAAGCTCCGGATCGACACGCGTGATGAGGTAGACCGCGAGGAACACGCCGATGACCTGCTTGATGCCGCTGAAGAGCACCCAGCCGGGTCCCGCGAACAGCAGCGAAGCCCACCACACCCGCCGATTCAGGCGCGTGCGCGGGGGCATCGCCCGGATGACGTCGATCTGCTCGGCGAGCTGCGGCGTCAGAGCGAAGCAGAGGGCTGCAGTGGCGACGATCGCCTGGAAGCTGACAGTCCCATCGGACTCGCCCGGGAACGCGACGAACGCGCTCACCGCATCGGGATCGGTCACGATCACCCAGAGCAGCGGCAGCAGGGCGAGCGCGAGCCACAGCGGCGTGGTCCAGAACTGCAGTCGCTCGAGTGCGCGCATTCCGTAGATCACGATCGGGATCACCACCACCGTGGAGACGAGGTAGCCGATCGGGAGCGGGATGCCGATCGCGATGTGGAGTCCCTGCGCCATGATCGCCCCCTCGAGGGCGAAGAAGATGCACGTGAACACCGCGAAGATGACGGTCGTGATCGACGAGCCGTAGTAGCCGAACCCCGATCCGCGCGCGATCAGGTCCAGATCGAGGTTGTAGCGAGCGGCATAGTAGGCGATGGGCAGACCGACGATGAAGATCGTGATCGATGCGAACAGGATGCCGAGGACGGCGTTGTTGGTGCCGTGCTCGATCCCGCCGCTGGCCCCGATGGAGAAGTCGGCGAGGAAGGCGATCGAGCCGAGGGCGGTGACCCCGATGGAACCCGCGCTCCAGCGCCGGAACGAACGGGGGACGTAGCGGAAGGCGTAGTCTTCGAGGCTGTCCTCGGCGGCTGCCCGCGCGTTGTCTGCCCTGCCCACGTCGGACCCCCTGCGGCTCGCGTCAGGCTCATTCTGCGCCCCGCGTGTTACAGCCGCATTGCGAAGAGACAGCGCTAGATCGCCATTGCCGCCCGCACGCCTTCGGCCGCGGACGCTCCGCCGTCGCCCACGCTCGAGACGAAGCCGCTCGCGAGCACGAGGTACTTGTCCGCCGCCTCCAGTGCGAAGCCGATGTGCTGCTCGACGAGCAGGACGGAGAGTCCCTCGCTCGCAAGCTGCATCACCGTGTGCTCGATCTCGGCGACGATCGTGGGCTGGATCCCCTCCGTCGGCTCGTCGAGGATGAGCATCTTCGGCTCGGTGATGAGCGCCCGGGCGATCGAGAGCTGCTGGCGCTGACCGCCGGAGAGCAGCCCGGCCTTGCGGCTCGCGAACTTCTCCAGGGCGGGGAACCGTGACAGCTGCTGCTCGATGAGCGCCTTGCCGCGCTTGCGACCGTCGGCGACGAGCTGCAGGTTCTCCATCGTGGTGAGCTGCGGGAACGACTGCTGGCCCTGCGGCACATACGCCATGCCCCGTGCGACGCGCTTGTTGGGCGGCAGTGACGTCACGTCGTCTCCGTCGAAGATCACCCGACCGCTGCGCGGCTTGATGAGTCCGATCGCCACGCGCAGCAGAGTCGACTTGCCGGCTCCGTTGTGGCCGAGCACGGCGACCACCTTGGCGGCGGGCAGCGTCACACCGTGCAGCACGAGCGTCGGGCCGTACCCTGCCTGGATTTCGTTCAGCTCGAGCACGTCAGGCTCCCTCTTCCTGCATTGCGGCATCCGTCGTCCCGTCGGGCACCACGAACATGGCGGCGGTGGTCGCTGCCCCGGCGGTGCCGAGGTAGACCTCCTGCACCCTGGGGTCGGCCTGCACCTGGGCGACGGCCCCCTCCGAGAGGACCTTTCCCTGATGCAGCACCGTGACGCGCGACGCGTAGCGGCGCATGAAGTCCATGTCGTGTTCGACGACGAGGACGATGCGGCGCTGGGCGATTCGCTGCAGCAGCTCTCCCGTGGCGGTCCGCTCGTCCTGGCTCATTCCGGCGACGGGCTCGTCCAGCAGCAGCGCGCGGGGCTCCTGAACGAGCATCATGCCGATCTCGAGCCACTGCTTCTGGCCGTGGGACAGGATGCCGGCGGGAGTCTCGCGCTCATCGCTGAGGCCGGTCTCCTCCAGCGCCGACTCGATCGCCGGGTCGACGCCGCGGCGGGCTCGCAGCAGCGAGAGCGAAGAGCGGTGCAGCCCCGCCGCGATGTCGAGGTTCTGCAGCACGGAGAGCTGCTCGAACACGCTCGCGGTCTGGAAGGTGCGGCCCACGCCGAGCCGCACGATCTTCTGGGTGGACCTGCCCAGGAGCTCCTGGCCCGCGAGCGTGACCGATCCCGTGCCCTTGGAGAGGCCGGTGATGGCGTCGATGCACGTGGTCTTGCCGGCCCCGTTCGGACCGATGAGGAAGCGGACCTCGCCCGGATGGGCGTCGAAGGAGACGCCGCCGACGGCGACGAATCCGTCGAACTCGACCCGCAGGTCGGTGACGACGAGCGAACCCTCGGCGGCGGTCACTTCGTCACCTCTTCACCGACGGGCTCGAGCACGGGTGCGGGATCGGCGAGCGCAGCGGGGGGTGTTTCGCGCGAGCGCCACACCAGACCCTTCGCCTTCCCGAACAGCGAGGACAGCCCCATCGGGAGGAAGAGCGTCACCAGGATGAAGACCAGGCCGAGGATGTAGATCCACCCGTCGGGCCAGTTGGAACCGAGACTCGACTGGCCCCATCCGATCGCCATCGCCCCGAGAGCCGGGCCGAAGAGCGAGGCGCGGCCTCCCAGCGCCACGCCGGCGATCATCAGGATCGAGGCGGAGGCGCCGATCTCGGCCGGGGTGATGATGCCCACGATGGGGACGAACAGTGCTCCCGCGATGCTGGCCATCACCGCGGCGACCACGTAGGCGACCAGCTTGATGTTGGCGGGGTCGTAGCCGAGGAACCGCACGCGCTCTTCGGCATCGCGCGTGGCGATCAGCAGCTCGCCGAAGCGACTGCGATTGAGCTGCCACACCGCGAGCAGGCACAGGATGAGCAGCGAGGCGGCGATCATGAAGACCATCACCTTGTTCGCGTCGTCGTTCAGGACGAACCCGAAGAAGTACTTGAAGTCGCTGAGCCCGGTGTCGCCGCCGGTCTCGCGGATCGTCGAACTGATCAGGACCGCGAGCGCCACGGCGAGCGCCTGGGAGAGGATCGCGAAGTAGGCGCCTTTGATTCTGCGCTTGAACAGGGCGTAGCCGAGCACCCCGGCCACGATCACCGGCAGCAGCACGATGGCCGCCAGCGTGAACGCGTCACTGCGGAACGGCTCCCAGAAGGCGGGAAGGGACGCCGACGGGTCGTACAGGATCATGAAGACGGGAAGGCTGCCGGGTGCCGTGCTCTCGAGTGTGAGGTGCATCGCCATGGCGTACGCCCCGAGCCCGAAGAAGACCCCCTGGCCGAGGACCAGCATTCCTCCGCGACCCCAGGCCAGCCCGATCCCCACCGCGGCGATCGCCCAGCAGCAGTACTTGCCGAGGTTGTTGAGCCAGTGCATCGACAGCACTGCCGGCGCGACGACCAGGAGCAGCACGGCGAACACCGCGATGCCGATGAGCGGAAGCCACGGTCTGATTCTCGTCATGTCAACCCCCGGGTGCGGACCGTGAACAGGCCCTGTGGACGGAACTGCAGGAACACGACGAGGAGCACGAAGGCCAGCACTTGGGCCATGCTTCCGGTCGTCCAGTCGGCGAAGAACGACAGCGCGATGCCGAAGGCCCACGCGGCGATCACGGTGCCCTTGATCTGGCCGACGCCGCCGGCGACCACCACGAGGAAGGCGGGAATGATGTACTGCGTGCCCATCTGAGAGTTCGTGCCGCCGATCAGGGATGCCGCGACTCCGGCGACACCGGCCAGGCCCGAACCCACGAAGAACGTGATGCGGTCGATGTTGCGGGTGCGGATGCCGCTGGTCTCGGCGAGGTCGCGGTTCTGGACCGTCGCTCTGATCCGGCGTCCGAAGGACGAGTACTTGAGCCACGCCGCCAGTGCGACCAGGCACAGGGCGGCCAGCACGATCGTGAACACCTGGCGAAGGGGCCACGCGTAGCCGAAGACGTCGATCTGCCCGTCGAGCCACCCGGGCGCCTCCACGGGCACGCCCTGTGCCGGGAAGATCTGCAACGCGAGCTGCTGCAGGATCAAAGCCACCCCGACCGTGACCAGGAGGGTGTCCAGCGGCCGTCGGTACATCCATTGGATGATGCCGATCTCGAGAAGAAGGCCGAGCAGGCCCGCGCCGACGAAGGCGAGCGGCAGGGCCAGCAGGATCGAGATGTTGCTCGAGGTGACGACCAGTTGGGTCATGTAGGCGATGAACGCGCCGGCCATGATGAACTCGCCGTGCGCCATGTTGATCACCCCCATCTGACCGAAGGTGAGGGTGAGCCCGAGCGCGGCCAGCAGCAGCAGCGCACCCAGCGCGGTGCCGTTCAGCAGGGGCGGTAAGAGTGCATCCACGTGCTTCGCTCTCTGTGCGGTCGGGAGTTCTTCGGTGGTGATGGTGCGGGGTCCCGCGTCCGGGGGACACGGGACCCCGCATCCGGTGAGGATCAGCCCGCGGCGGCTACCAGAGCATCGCGGACGTCAGCGGGGAACCAGTCGTAGCCCTCGAGGTACGGGTCCGGCTCGATGAAGCCGTCGGAGGACCAGACGATGTCGAACTGGTTCTCGGCGTTGATCCTGCCGATGTTGCCCGGCTTCGAGATGTGGTGGTTCTCGCCGTCCAGCGTGACGACACCCTCCGGCGCGTCGACGGTGATCCCGCCTGCCGCGGCTGCCGCATTCACGTCGTCGACCTCGAAGGAGCCGGCCGCTTCGACCAGCGCCTTGTAGAGGTACATCGAGATGTACGCCGCCTCCATGGGGTCGGAGGTCACCCCGCTGCTGCCGGGGTAGGCCTTCCATCGCTCGATGAAAGCCGGGTTGTTGGGAGTGTCCATCGACTGGAAGTAGTTCCAGGACGCGTAGTTGCCGGTGACTTCGTGTCCCATGGCCGGCGCCTCCTCCTCGGCGATCGACACCGAGATGATCGGGGTCGTCTCGGGGGTGAGACCGGCGTCGTAGTAGGCCTTGATGAAGCCGACGTTCGACGAGCCATTGATCGTGTTGAAGACGAAGTCCGGGTCCGCCGCGACGATCTTGGACACCTGGGTGGTCCAGTCGTCCTTGTCGAGGGGAACGTACTCCTCGCCGACGATCTCGATGCCGAGTTCTTCGGCGTAGAGCTTGATGATCGCGTTCGCGGTGCGCGGGAACACGTAGTCGGAGCCTGCCAGGAACAGCGTCTCCACACCCTGCGCGGCGAGGTAGTCCATCGCGGGGATGATCTGCTGGTTGGTGGTCGCGCCGGTGTAGTAGATGTTCGGCGACGACTCGAGGCCTTCGTACTGCACCGGGTAGAAGAACAGTCCGTTGTTCTCCTCGACGACCGGCTTGACGGCCTTGCGGGAGGACGAGGTCCAGCCGCCGAAGATCGCGGCGACGCAGTCCTGGGTGAGCAGCTTCTCGGTCTTCTCCGCGAAGGTCGGCCAGTCGGTGGCACCGTCTTCCTGGATGTACTCGATCTGCTTGCCGAGGATGCCGCCGTCGGCGTTGATCTCATCCGCGGCCATGTGCAGGACGTTGGAGACGGTCTGCTCCGAGATCGCCATGCCGCCGGTGAGCGAATTGAGGAAGCCCAGCTTGATCGTGTCGCCCGACGTGTCGATGCAGCTCGCCGGTGCCGCGGCATCCGATTCGGCCGCCGCCGGGGCATCGCCGGCGCGGGAACCGCAGCCGGCGAGAACGAGGGCGACCGTCGCCGCGAGGGCGGGAACAGCCAGCAGGCTTCGCGCCCGCCGTGTCCTGTTCGTTGTCATGGGAACTCCGTTTCTGTGTGATGCAGGTGGTGCGTTCTCGGGTGGGCCGGTCCGCCCTGCGGGCACGCCGAATGACGCCGTCGCACCGGCACTGTCCTCAGGAACGCCGAAAGGGAGGCGCGTCGAGGGTGTGGTGGCGCGGGCTGATCGGTGGGTCAGCGGTGTGGTGCAGGGGTGGGCCGGTGGTGCGGTGCGTCTCGATGCCTGCTGGTGCCGGGCTTCGCGTGCCGGTTCAGATCGGCGGAAGGTGGTCGCCGACTGCTGCGGTCCTGCCAGCATGGGCGCGTGACATTACTCTGACATTTCTCGATTGTTCCGGTTCTGTTAATCGTGCGCCGTAGTTCGGCCGCAGAAGCGCGTAATTCCGGGAAACCGCGAATGAATGCCGAAGTGAGGGCTCTCGGCAGCCGTCGGCGAATACGGGCGTTGTGGCACACTTCTGACATCACCAGCCGGAGGCCCGAATGCACTTCACTCCCGCCGAGACCGAGAAGCTCCTGCTGTCGGTCGCCGCGATGGTCGCGCGCGATCGGCTCGAGCGCGGCATCCTGCTCAACCACCCCGAGACGGTCGCGCTGCTGTCCTGCTGGGTGATCGAACGGGCCAGAGAAGGCCGTGGCGTCGCCGAGCTGATGCAGGAGGGCCGCGCCGTCCTCACGCGTGACCAGGTGATGCCGGGCGTTCCCGAGATGATCGCCGACGTGCAGGTCGAGGCGACCTTCCCCGACGGTCGCAAGCTCGTCACCGTCCACCATCCGATCGACTGAGGAGTCGCCGTGGCATCCGCTACCTCCCAAGGCCCTGGCGCCTACCGGATCCGACCGGGACGCATCGAGCTCAATGCCGATCGGAGCGAGGCGGAGCGCATCCGGCTCGTGTTCGTGAACACCGGAGACCGGCCGATCCAGATCGGTTCGCACATCCACCTGCCCGATGTGAATGCGGCCCTGGAGTTCGACCGCGCCCTCGCACACGGATTCCGCCTCGACATCGCGTCCGGAACCTCGCAGCGCTTCGAGCCGGGCGCGTCACGAGAGCTCGACGCCGTCGCGCTGCGCGGAGCGCGTCGGGTTCCCGGCATCCGGGTCAAGACCGACGGAGAGGAGCTCCTCGATGGTCTGGCTTGATCGGTCGCGGTACGCCGCGATCTACGGTCCGACGGTGGGCGACGAGGTGCGCCTCGGCGACACCGATCTGTGGATACAGATCGAGCGCGACCTCACCGCAGGCGGGGAGGAAGCCGTCTTCGGCGGCGGCAAGTCCATCCGCGAATCCATGGCCCAGGCCACGGCGACGCGGGCGGAAGGAGCGCTGGACACGGTCATCACCAACGCGGTCATCCTGGACTGGTGGGGCATCATCCGCGCCGATATCGGCATCCGTGACGGTCGCATCGTCGGCATCGGGCACGCCGGCAATCCCGACATCAGCGATGGCATCGACATGGTCATCGGACCCTCGACCGACGTCATCTCGGGCGAGGGGCGCATCGTCACCGCCGGCGCCATCGACTCGCACGTCCACCTGCTCTCGCCCTCGCAGATCCACGAGGCCCTCGCCACCGGGATCACCACGATCGTGGGCGGGGGCACCGGCCCCTCCGAGGGATCGAAGGCGACGACCGTCACACCCGGTGCATGGCATCTGTCCGCCATGCACCGCGCGCTCGATCCCCTCCCCGTCAATGTCCTGCTGCTCGGCAAGGGCAACACCGTCTCGATGGCCGCACTGAAGGAGCAGGCGCTCGCGGGCGCCGCGGGCTACAAGGTGCACGAGGACTGGGGCTCGTCCCCCGCCGCGATCGACGCGTCCTTGCGCGCCGCCGAGGAGTGGGGGCTGCAGGTCGCGCTGCACTCCGACTCGCTGAACGAGGCGGGCTTCGTCGAGTCGACCATCGCGGCGATGGGCGGCCGGTCGATCCACGCATTCCACGTCGAGGGAGCGGGCGGCGGTCACGCGCCCGACATCCTCTCGATCGCGGGGCTGCCGAACGTGATCCCCGGTTCGACGAACCCGACCCTCCCGCACACCGTGAACACCGTCGCCGAGCACCTCGACATGCTGATGGTCTGCCATCACCTCAACCCCGCCGTGCCGGAGGATCTCGCGTTCGCGGAGTCCCGCATCCGTGCCACCACGATCGCCGCGGAAGACATCCTCCACGACATCGGAGCGCTGTCGGTGACCTCCTCCGACGCACAGGCCATGGGCCGCATCGGCGAAGTGGTCACGCGCACCTGGCAGGTCGCGCACGTCATGAAGCACCGTCGCGGTGCGTTGGACGGCGGGATGCCGGCAGACAACGAACGCGCACGGCGGTATGTGGCGAAGTACACGATCAACCCCGCGATCGCCCACGGCATCGCCTACGACGTCGGATCGATCGAGGTCGGCAAGCTCGCCGACCTGACGGTGTGGGACCCGAAGTTCTTCGGCGTCCGCCCGGCCGTCGTCGTCAAGGGCGGCGCGATCGCGTGGGCCGCGCTCGGCGACCCGAACGCGTCGATCCCGACACCTCAGCCCGTGATGATGCGACCGTCCTTCGGCGACACGATCGGGGCGGACCTGTCGGTCACCTACGTCTCACCCGCGGCTCTGCAGGACGGCATCGCCGAGACGCTCGGGCTGCGCCGCCGACTCGCGGCGGTCGAGCCCACGCGTCACATCGGCAAGGCCGACATGAAGAACAACGACCGTCTGCCGTCGATCCGCATCCGTGCCGACACGTTCGAGATCGCGATCGACGGCGAGGACGTCGAACCGGCACCCGCGGCATCCCTCCCGCTGGCCCAGCTGTACACCATGTTCTGAGACGCTCCATGGACTCCGCCGCGCACACCGTCACCATGCTGCTCGCCGACGCACGTCTGCCTTCGGGCGGGCACGCGTTCTCGGCGGGCGTCGAGCCGGCCGTCCAGGGCGGGCTCGCGCGAGCGGACGTCGGGGCGTTCCTGCGTGCCCGGGCGCGCACGACGACGCTCGTGGATGCCGCGACCGCGGTCGTGGCGCGGCGGGCCGGCCTCAGCGGTGCGCCCTATACGCCGGTCGAACGGGCGTGGGCGGCGCGCACCCCGAGCCGCGCAGCGCGGACCGCCTCGATCGACCTCGGCCGTGGGCTGCTGCGACTCGCGCAGCGCCTGTGGCCGCAGTCGCCGGCGATCGCCGCACTGACCGGAGGGGACACGGCGACGCCGCCTCGCCCGATCGTCCTCGGCGCGATCGCGGCTCACGCGGGGCTCGATGCCGAGACTCTCGTGCGCGTCGCCGTGTACGACGACATGGCCGGCGGCGTCGCCGCTCTCCTCAAGCTCGAACCCGGCGACCCGGTCGACGGCGTGCGGCTCGTGATCGACGCGTGCGCAGCGGTCGATCCCCTCATCCTGCAGCTCGCGGCACTCGACTCACCCGAGGCGATCCCTGCGGCGAGCGCCCCCGAATCCGAAGCGTGGACAGAAGCCCACGCCGCAACGAACAGGAGACTCTTCCGTGCCTGACTCACCACTCGCTCCCCGCGCGCTCCGGCTCGGCGTCGCCGGCCCCGTCGGCACCGGCAAGTCGTCGCTCATCGCCACGGTGTGCCGCGCGCTCGCGACCGACCTTCGCCTCGGCGTCATCACGAACGACATCTACACCGATGAGGACGCCCGGTTCCTCCGCTCCGCCGGTGTGCTCGACCCCGAGCGCATCCGGGCCGTCGAGACCGGTGCCTGCCCGCACACCGCGATCCGCGACGACATCACCACCAACCTTCTGGCCGCCGAAGACCTCGAGCGGGACTTCGCGCCCCTCGACGTCGTGCTCATCGAGTCGGGCGGCGACAACCTGACGGCGACGTTCTCGCCGGCCCTGGTGGACGCGCAGATCTTCGTCCTGGACGTCGCCGGCGGAGGCGATGTCGCTCGGAAGGGCGGCCCGGGCATCGGTCGCGCCGACCTCCTCGTCGTCAACAAGACCGACCTGGCGCCGTATGTCGGCGTCGACGTGGCGCAGATGGTGACGGATGCCGAAGGGGCACGAGACGGCCGCGCCGTGCTGGCCCTGTCGCGGCACGACGCAGCCTCGGTCGCGGCGCTGCGTGCCTGGGTGCTGATGATCCTCGCGAGCCACCGGGCGGGTACCCACATCGCGCAGGACCCCGGGCCGATGGCCCCGCACTTCCACGCCGATGACGAGCATCCCGAGGGCGGGTTCGTCCACTCCCACGACCACGATGCCGCCGACGCCACCCACGTCCATGACCACTCCCGCACGCAGGCCGCGGGGCGCTGAGACGAACGAGTGACCTCGACGCGCATCGCGGTCGTCGCGGGTGAGCCGCGGGCGCATGTGGAGCTCGCCGTGGGCGCGCTCGCACCGCGCCTCATCTCGCGCGATCGCACACACGCGCAGATCGCGGTCGCCGCAGCCGGCATGGTGCTGCTCGGCGGCGATCAGGTGCACATGGAGATCGACGTCGGACCGGGGTGCACGGTCGAGATCGAGGACGTCGGGGGGACGGTCGCCTATCGCGGCGCGCGTTCGTCGTGGATCCTCGACGTGGCGGTCGGAGCCGGCGGGACGCTGCTGTGGCACGGTCTGCCCTTCGTGGTCACGGACGGGGCGGACGTCGAACGCCGCACCTGCATCACCCTGGATTCCGACGCGCGAGCGGTGATCCGCGAGACGCTCGTGCTCGGCAGGCACGGCGAACGGGGCGGGCGACTCGCCTCGGCGCTCGCGGTCTCCGATAGCGGCGGACCCCTCCTCGTGGAACGGCTGGAGGCAGCCGGCAGTATGCCCGAGCCCGGGGTGCTCGGCAGCAACCGGGTGATCGATGCCGTGATCGCGGTCGGATTCCGCCCGCCCGCCCGTGCGGGCGACCTCGAGTTCGATCGGCCCGGATCCATGGCGCGTCACCTCTCCGACCACACGCACGGTTCGTCCCTGGACCGCGTGTGGGATGCCTGGGTCTCGCACGCGCAGGAGCGCCCCTTCACGCCTGAGCCGGAAAGGACTCACATTGACAGCACTCCGCGATGATCAGACCGGGCCACGCATCCGGCGGAGCACGATCGGCGTCATCTCGCTGATCGCGATCCTGCACGTGCTCGGCTGGGGAGTCCTGGTCCTCCTGGTGATCCCCGCCGGCATCCCGCTCGGTGGCGGCGGGGGCACGCTCGTCACTCTCGGCGTCGGGCTCACCGCGTACGCCCTCGGAGTGCGCCACGCGTTCGACGCCGACCACATCGCTGCGATCGACAACACCACGCGCCGCCTCGCCGAACGCGGAAAGCCGGCCAACACCGTCGGATTCTGGTTCTCGCTCGGCCACTCGACCATCGTCGTCGTGCTGTGCATCCTGCTGGCACTCGGAATCACGGCGATCGGCACGTCGCTCGCCGATGACTCCTCCGCCCTTCGCACCTGGACCGGGATCATCGGCCCCACCGTCTCGGGCGTCTTCCTCCTCATCATCGCCGCCATCAACATCGCGTCGCTGCGGCGCCGCCACGGGCACGCAGGCGGTCCGGTGCTGCGGATGCTCGGGCCCTTCGAGCGAGCGGTGGATCGGCCGTCCCGCATGTACGTGGTCGGACTGCTGTTCGGGCTGGGCTTCGACACCGCGACGGAGATCGGGCTGCTCGCGCTCGCGGGTGCCGCCAGCTTCGGAGCCGTGCCCTGGTGGGCAGCGCTCACCCTGCCGATTCTGTTCGCCGCCGGAATGAGCGCCTTCGACACCACCCAAGGCGCCGTGATGCGCCGCGCGTACAGCTGGCAGCCCGGTCGGCGCCACCTGGGTGAGGTGTACGCGCTCGTGATGACCGGCATATCGGTGGTGGCCGCCGTGCTGATCGCGATCGTCCAGCTGTCGGACGTCCTCGTTGCGAATCTCAACATCGGAGGTCCGCTTCCCTGGGTGGCATCGGTGGGCATCGACGGACTCGGGTTCGTGCTGACGGGCATGCTCCTCGTCACATGGGCGGTTGTGCTGGTGACCATGCGACGGCCTCGGACGACCACGAACTGACGCCGGCCACGGGAGCCTCGCGCCGTACCGCGATGCGCGCACCTCCTCGCGCGGCGCGCCGCGCGTCGAAAGGGGTGCAGCCCTTCCATCCGGGCGCAAGCGCGATCAGTATGGGTTCGTCGGCATCGAGCGATGAGGGGTTCAAAGATGAGCGTTTACCGAGTGATCGACGTCATCGGCACCAGTGCCTCGTCCTGGGAGGAGGCGGCACGAGAGGCCATCACCACCGCCGCGGGATCACTGCACGACCTGCGCGTCGCCGAGGTGACGAAGCAGGACGTCGTGGTCGGCGACGACGGGACGCTGCTGTTCCGTTCCCGGGTCCAGCTGTCCTTCAAGTACGCGCCCGAGTAGGCCGATCGCCCGCACCGGCCGGCGCCCGGTCGGCTAGCATTCGGGGATGACGAACCTGCCGCCGATCGAAGATGTCTCGATCGGCGGTGACGACATCCGCCTCGGGCAGTTCGTGAAGTTCGCCGGACTCCTCGACTCCGGCGGAAACGTCAAAGAGGCCATCATCGACGGCTATGTGCTCGTGAACGGCGAGGTCGATCGCCGTCGCGGACGCCAGTTGCAGCTCGGCGACATCGTCGGCTTCGAGGGACGACGGGTGCGCGTCTGCCCGTGAGGGCGTCGACGCGGACGTCACCTCGTCTTCAGCCGCAGTTCGGGCGGCAGCCGCGCTGGGTGACCGCGTCGACCAGCACCGTGCCGATGTCGGTCGGCTGCAGCGCCTGATAAGCCGCACCGTCGGTGGCGGCGGCGATCTGCTCGAGGGCGGCCTGGTCGGTGTCGGGTCCGTAGCCGATCGCGATGACGGCGACGGGTTTCGCCGGGTCGCGGAGCGTCTCGAGCTGCGCGAGCAGCCCCGGCAGGTCGAGGCCTTCGTCGTCCTCGTTGTACCCGTCGGTGTTGAGCAGGACCAGGTTGACCTGACCGGGGACGTAGGTCTCGCGCATGTACTGCACCGCCGCGAGCACGCTGTCGTAGAGCCCGGTCCCGCCGCCGACCAGGCTGTCGAGCCCGTTCGCCGTGTCGATCGTGCGCTGTTTGTGCGCCGGATCGCCCAGCGGACCGAACGGGACGATCTCCTGCCAGTCCTGCCCGCCGATCCGCCGGCTCGAGAACACCCAGGTGGCCAGCGACGAGTCGGTCGACAGCGAGTTGATCGCCCGGACCGCGGCCTGTTCGAACAGGTCGATGCGCCGCATGTCGGCGGTCGCGGGCTGGAGCATGGAACCCGACACGTCGTTGAGAGAGAGCATCCGCGACGGCGCCGTGATCATCTGCCAGGTGCGCAGCGCTTCGGCCTGGTTGGCGCTGTCGACGGGTTCGGATGCCGCACCGGCGTCCTCCGTGGTGGAGTCCAGCGTGCTGCCCGCCGCATCGCGCAGTCCGTACTCGGCGAGCCGGTCGCTCCCGCCCACCAGGGAAGCGGAGAGCTGCTTCACGGCCGCGAGTGTGTCGTCCGAGGCGTCGGCGAGCGTCACGAGGGACACGCTCACCGCGGGCTTCACGTCGGCCGGATAGATCGGCACGAGGGGGGTCTCGGCATCCTCGTCGTATTCCAGGACGGCCTGCTCGGTGGTCACGGCGATCGTCGGCGTCGTCGCGGTGGAGGCCGCCGCGAGCGCGTCGGCGGCGGTGGGAACGACGCCGGCGTCGAGGCCGAGCGCGATCGCCGTGAACATCCGCGCGTCTCCGGCGACCGCCGTCTGCAGAGCCAGCAGCGCGGCGGAGCTCGCCGCGACCGTCGACGGATCCGGCAGCACGGCGGCGACCGAAGGTGCCGCCAGGCTCGCGAACCCGGCCCCGGCGGTCTGGAGAGCAGCCGCCGTCGCCTCGGTCGCGGCGAAGACGACGGGCGTGCTGGCCACGGGGTCGCTGACGACCAGTTCCGCGGCGTCCACCCCGGTGAGCTCCGCCTGACCGGTCGCCCGCGCGGGCCACATCGCGGAGTCGGGCACCCAGACGTCGAACTCCGGCGCAGACCCCGAGGCCAGCGCCGCCGCCGTGGCCGAGCTGTCCTCCACGTTGATCGTCACGCCGGGGCAGTCAGCGCGGGATCGGGTCAGTTCGGCGACGGTCGCCTCGATCGCGCCCGCGACTGCCGGATCCGCAGTGATGCGCAGACTCGCCGGCAGACAGTCATTCGTCGACGTCGACGACGCGTCCTGCTCGGGTTCACCGGGGGCTCCGCGCAGGAAGAACACGCCGAGCACGACCGCGACGGCGACGGCGAGAACGATGATGACGCCCAGGAGGATCAGCGAGCGCCTCCGCTGCTGCGCAGCACGCGCGGCCGCGCGTGTGGGCGCACTGTCGCTGGCGGGCGTGTTCGGCTGCACTCGAGCCACAAGCACTCCGATGGACGGCGGGTGGGTGCCCGCATGGGATACGGCGTCGTATCGGGGGAATACGGCATCGTACGTGGGGGGATACTTCAGTGGAGTATAGGCGACGGGGGCGGAGCCGAGACGTACGGACCCCTCACTCGCCGCGAGCCGCGGCATCGCATTCTCGTCATGCGTGCCGAGGAGTCGAACGAGAACTGAGGCCCATCGAAGTCACGAGTTCATTGCCCGACGAACCTCACCGGGAGATCTGCGATGTGCAGCCCCGAAGACCGGATGACCTCTTCGATCGCTGCGTGCTGCTGATCCGGGGCGACGATCTGCACCTTTTCGACTCCGTCGACAGTCGTGCCCCCGCCGTCGGCCCAGTAACTGCGGACCGCGCGGTCTTCGGTGAGCTCGGTGAGCAGCGCGAGGTACTGGTCACTCTCGCCTGGTTCGAGTACGAAGCCGAGATTCGCCGAGTTGATCTCGACGGCCTCGTTCGCATCGAGACCGGCGGCGACGAGCAGGTCGTCGGCGTGCTCGATGAGCGGCAGCAGGTGGGTGAACCCCGCAGGCATCTCCTCCTCCTCCACAACGACGAGGGCAAATCTGCCGTTCTCCCAGATCGACGGCTGAATAGCGAGACCCGGGGCGGCCCGGTCGAGTTCGTCGACGAGGGGCGCTGCGTCGAACCCGAAGTCAGGGCATCGCTCGTCGCCATCGGCACTGTTCGCGACGGTCGGCGCCGAATGGAGCGAGACCTCGGCTGCCGCGGGCGTCCGCACGCGGATGGACCACGTGACGGGATCGGGATAGTCGGTCGAGCAGGCCGCCTCGAGCAGACCGGGAAAGCCGGCCTCGTCGACCGTGACTGACACCCACGAGGTCGGGTTCGAGAATGTCGGCGCTTCGACCCATCGCTCCGTGACGACGCCGACGACCCCGGGAATGTCCTCGAGCTGAGTCTCGAGTCGGTCGAATTCCTGACTCGGACGGTCGAAGTGGGTTTCGTCGATCATCCACCCGTACAAGACAGCGGCGCCGATGGCGAAGCCGGCGATCGCGAGCACCAGGCCCGAAAGCCACACGCGCTTCGTGATCTTCGCGGGTGGGCGACCGGCGTGCTCACCTCCCGGCGCAGGGCTCGGTTCTGTCGTAACGGTCCTCGGCATCGCATCTCCAGAGAACACCTGCTGTGGTCATCGCACAGAACGTACCGCGCGCGGGTGACGCTGATCGGGCGAGATCTCGAACCGAGGGTGAACAGAGCGCCGGCTCGATCAGCGTGCTTGGGGCGGGCGATGAGAGCCGTGACATCGATCGGTGATGCTGACAGGATGACGGCATGGCACGCGCCCTGCGGGTGATCCTCCGTGGTCGTTCACTCGTCTCACTCGAAAACGCGGCGGCGTCCCCGCCGCGTTGGACCGAGAGCTGAGGCCTGTGCATGACGACATCGCACGTGATCAAGCCGCTGACGCCCGAGACCTTCCCGGCCTGGCTGGCGCTCGCGCAGAAGCACAACGGGGTCTGGGGCGGGTGCTACTGCTCGTATTTCCACGATGACACCGAGCACACCGTCAAGAGCGAGTACGACCGTCCGACGTTCAAGCGGCGACTCGTGGACGAGGGAGTGGCTCACGCGGCGCTCGTCTTCGACGGCGAGGATGCGATCGCGTGGTGCGAGTACGGCAGTCCGGCCGAGCTGCCGGGCATCTACCACCGCAAGCAGTACGACGCCGGTGAGGTCAACCCGGCGCCGTGGCGCATCACCTGCTTCTTCGTCGACCGCGACCACCGGCGTTCGGGAGTGGCGCGGGAGGCGCTGGACGGCGCACTCGAGCTGATCGCGCAGGCCGGCGGCGGAGAAGTCGTCTCATTCCCCAACGAGCTCGTCCCCGGCAAGAAGACGTCGTCTTCGTTCCTCCACAACGGCACGAGGGCCATGTTCGAGAAGGCGGGATTCACCTTCGAGCGCCATATCGGCAAGAGCAAGACCGTGATGCGCAAGACGGTCCCACCTGCCCAGGGCTGACCCCGGGTCCGGCGCGCCGGGCGCGCAGAGCAAGACGAAGCAGCCGCCCGCCGCTACACCGGCTCCGTGGTGCGGATCAGGCCGCAGTTCACGCACGACCATGCGACGAGGAATCGCTCATCGTCGAGGATCTCGAACCTCAGAGCGTCGCCGCAGGTCGGGCAGGATCGCGGATCCGCAGCATCCACCGTCATGCGGCCAGCCTATGGACCTGACCGGCACGGCGCACGCTGTGAAGCGAGCGGGATGCCCTGCTCGCCCGGGATCGTCACACCGTCATGTTCCCGGGCGGGGGTCCCGTCGGCGACCAGCTGCTGCGGACAGCGCCGGCGGGACCCGCTCGGCGAGGCTCAGGCGGCGAGGGCCTTCGCCTTCAGAGCGCTGTACTCGTCCTGGGTGATGGCGCCCGAGTCGAGGAGCTTCTTGGCGGACTCGATCTCGGTGGAAGCCGACGGGGCGCCTGCGACGCCGCGGATGTAGGCGTTGGCTTCACTCTGGGCCTGTCCGCGGCGCTCGAGCTCTCGCTGGCTCATCCCACGGCCGCGGGCGATGAGGTAGATCAAGGCGGCGAGGAACGGGACGGCGACGAGGAAGATGACCCAGAGGGCCTTGCCCCAGCCGTTCAGGGTGTGGTCACGGAACAGGTCCATGATGATCGTGATGAAGATCCAGATGCAGGCGAAGAGGATGTAGAACCAGAAGATCCACAGCAGGAAGTCCCAGAAGCTGCCGGTCATGATGACGTGCCTTTCGTTCGGGCGGCGTACCGCGCGGGCGTCCGCGTTCAGCGGTTCGCGCTGATGCCACCATCCTCCGGATCGCCCGTCCGCTCATCACCCGCGAAGGGTGACACCGACGTCTGGACCGGTGCGCAGTCGCACCCTCCGTCAGTACCTGATGCGGTAGCGGAGGTGGGTCACACCGCCTTCGCCGGGGAGGACCCTGATCCGCTCGAGCTCCCGGCGCGGCGAGCCGAGGTGCTCGAAGAGCCGGCGACCTTCTGCGAGCAGCACGGGGATGAGGTGGATCTCGATCTCGTCGAGGAGGGCGGCCGCGATGGCGCGCTGGGCCGTGGCGGCGCCGTGCACCAGGACGTCCTTGTCGCCCGCCGCCTGTCGTGCGTCGCGGAACGCCGCGGCGATGTCGTTCGTATAGTGCACGGCGGACATGTCGCGTGCCCATGCCGGCATCGGCCGGCGGCTGAGGACCCAGATCGGCACGCCGCCGTGGTGGTCGCCGTGCCATCCCTCGGCCGGCTCGAACGTGCCGCGACCGGCGATCACGGCGCCGGTGGACATGAACTCGTCGACGATCTGCGCGTTCGCTCCGCCCTCGGGAGGAAACACCCATTCATGGAGCCGGCTGCCGCCATCGCCGAGACCGTTCTCGTCGGTCTCGTTGGGTCCTGCGATGAACCCGTCGAGCGACATGGACATGTACAGCACCGTGTTGGCCATGCACGACTCCGCTCTGCGTCGATGCAGGCATTGTCCTCCCTTCGCGCCGGCTCGGCGAGTACGTCGCGGTCGTCGCGGTCGCCACGAACCCGCGCTCCGGCGGTGCCGGAGACGCAGCCCGCTCGGGTGTCGGCCGGATCAGCTCGCCTCGGCGGGCTCCCGCGGGGGATTGTGCATGAACTCGATGCGGATGCCGTTGTCGTCCTCGACGAACGACGCGTAGTACCGATCGTTGAAGCGCGGGTACAGCTTCGGCTCCCGCACGACGGACCAGCCGGCCTCGACGGCGACTCCGTGGAGGCGATCGACCTCGGCGCGGGAGTCGACGGCGAACGCGAGGTGCTGCCACCCCACTCGTCCATGCCGGTGAGGGCCGGTGCCGGGCTCGCGGGCCGGGAGCAGAATGAACTCCGTCTCGCCCTCGGTGTGCCACGACACGCCGTTGTCGGCGTCGTACCTGGTGAATCCGAGAGCCGTGAAGACCGGATCGAACTGCGCGATCGAGGACGGAAGGTCGTCGACGCTGACGCCGAGGTGGTCGAAGACGGGCACCTCGGAAGTATTCCGCATTCGCCGGCCCCGCTGCGACACCACGCTGCAAGCGATTGCGCACACGGCGGACAGAACGGATGCCGCGGCGCTCAGCATCCGCCGGATGAGGGCGTTCTCATCATGTAAGCGCTTGCAGTCCTCGCGAGCGCGCTGCTAATGTCGGCCGCACATCGCACCACAACGGGCACGTCGCCGTGCCCCCCACTCAGGAGCTCCTGTGTCGAAGTCGACCTCAGCCCGTGCCCGCATCGTGACCGCAAGCCTCACCGCGGCGGCCCTCATCCTGACCGGGGGAGTGGTCGCGATCGCTCCCGCCGCCGCAGCCGAGCGCACGTTCGCGCTCGTCGGCAGCCTTCAGTCCGAGCTCGGCTGCCCCGATGACTGGCAGCCCGCCTGCGCCGCGACCGAGCTCGCCCCGACCGCGACGGCGAACATCTACGCCAGCGAGTTCGAGGTGCCGGCCGGCTCGTATGCCTACAAGGTCGCGGTGAACGACGCGTGGGACGAGTCGTACGGGCTGAACGGGGGCGACGATGACATCCCGCTGACGGTCGCCGGTCCGGCAACGCTGCGGTTCGTGTTCGACGACAGCACCCACCGCGTCGGCGTCGAGGTGAAGAGCCTGCGCGCCGGCTACACCGCCGACGACGACGCCCTCGTCACGGCCCCGGTGCGGCAGCCCGGCAGCCGGGAGCAGTTCTACTTCGTGATGACCGACCGCTTCGCCAACGCGGACGAGTCGAACGACGAGGGCGGCCTGACGGGTGACCGCCTGACGACCGGCTTCGACCCGACCGACAAGGGCTTCTACAACGGCGGTGACATCGCCGGTCTCCGCGAGAAGCTCGACTACATCGACGGGCTCGGCACGACCGCGATCTGGCTGACGCCGAGCTTCAAGAACAAGCCCGTGCAGGGCGAGGGCGCGAACGCGAGCGCCGGC
This sequence comes from Microbacterium sp. ZW CA_36, assembly GCF_044987475.1. NCBI lineage: Bacteria > Bacillati > Actinomycetota > Actinomycetes > Micrococcales > Microbacteriaceae > Microbacterium > Microbacterium sp. ZW CA_36. The sequence goes on along the minus strand of NZ_JBJDRL010000035.1, from coordinate 13,369 downwards.
TACCACGGCTACTGGATCACGGACTTCACGCAGATCGACCCGCATCTCGGCACCAACGCGGAGCTCGAGGCGCTCATCGCCGAGGCGCACGCCAAGGGCATCAAGGTGTACTTCGACATCATCACGAACCACACCGCCGACGTCGTCTCGTATGCCGACGGACAGTACGGCTACGTCGACCAGGCGACCACCCCCTACCGCGACGCCGCCGGCACCGCGTTCGACCCGGCCACCTATGCCGGCACCGACTCGTTCCCGGCGCTCGACCCGGCGACCTCGTTCCCGCACCCGCCGGTGATCGCGGCCGAGGACGCGGACGCGAAGACCCCGGCTTGGCTCAACGACCCCACGCTGTACCACAACCGCGGCAACTCGACCTGGACGGGCGAGTCGGTGACGTACGGCGACTTCGACGGCCTGGACGACCTGATGACCGAGAATCCGGCGGTCGTGAACGGCTTCGTCGAGGTCTATCAGGACTGGATCGACCTCGGCATCGACGGCTTCCGCATCGACACCGCCAAGCACGTGAACTTCGAGTTCTGGGAGCAGTGGACCACCGAGGTGCTCGACTACGCGCGCGACGTCAAGGGCAAGACCGACTTCTTCATGTTCGGCGAGGTATACGACGCCGATCCGGTGAAACTCTCGCCGTACGTGCGCGACACCGACATGTCGAGCGTGCTCGACTTCACCTTCCAGTCCTCGGCCGTGAGCTACGCGTCGGGCAACAGCGCGAAGGGGCTGCAGAGCCTCTACGCCGGCGACGACTGGTACACGACGCCCGACTCGTCGGCGACGGCCCTGCCGACGTTCCTCGGCAACCACGACATGGGCCGTGTCGGCTACATGCTGCAGTCGACGTCGAACCCGCTCGAGCGCGACCTGCTCGCGCACGACCTGATGTTCCTGGGCCGCGGCCAGCCCGTCGTCTACTACGGCGACGAGCAGGGCTTCGCAGGCGCGGGCGGCGACAAGGACGCCCGCCAGAGCCTCTTCGCGACCGAGGTCGCCGCGTACCAGAACCAGAACCTCATCACGGGTGCCACCGCCGGCTCGGTCGACCGCTACGACACCTCCGCGCCGATCTACGAGCGGATCGCCGCGCTCGCCGCGCTCCGTGATGCGCACCCGGCGCTCGTCACCGGCGCACAGATCGAGCGCTACGCCGACAGCGGCGCGGGCGTCTACGCCTTCTCGCGCGTCGACCGCGACGAGAAGGTGGAGTACCTGGTCGCCCTCAACAACACCGCCTCGGACAAGACCGTGAGCCTCACCACACTCACCCGCGGCGCGTCCCTCGAGCCGGTCTACGGCACGACGACGGCGATCTCGACGGATGCCGCAGCCACGGCATCCGTCACCGTCCCGGCTCTGTCGGCCGTCGTCTACCGCGCCGACCGGCCGGTGACCGCGCCCGAGGCGCCGCTCGCCGTCACCGTCTCGGCGCCCGCCGCCGGCGCGGCGGTCACCGGCTCGGCGCCGATCGCCGCCGACGTCGACGATGCGACGTGGACCGAGACCAGCTTCGCGTGGCGCGTGGTCGGTTCGGACGAATGGCACGCGCTCGGCACGGCTGAAGACACCGACCCCCGCGTGTTCCACACTGCGGAGGGCCTCGCCGACGGCACGCTCGTGGAGTACCGCGCCGTGACGACGGATGCCGCCGGCGCCCACGCCGCCGCGTCGACCTACGCATCGGTCGGCAACGCCGTGACGCTCGACGTGCCGGAGGAGCCGGAGTCGCCGATCTCGATGGTGACGGTGCCCGGCAGCCTCAACTCCGAGATGGGCTGCGCCGGTGACTGGGCTCCCGGCTGCGAGGCGGCGAAGCTGACGCTGCGCGCCGACGGCATCTGGGCCGGTACGTTCGACCTGGCGCCCGGGGACTACGAGTACAAGGTCGCCATCGACGGCTCGTGGACGATCAACTACGGCGCGAACGGCGTGCTCGGCGGCGGGAACATCGCCATCACGCACCCCGGCGGCCCGATCTCGTTCTACTTCGACCCACGCACGAACATCGTGCAGTCGAGCGCCGAAGGCCCCATCGTGACGGTTCCGGGCTCGCACCAGAGCGAGAGCGGCTGCACGGGCGACTGGGCGCCGGACTGCCTCGCGAGCCTCATGGCAGACGGAGACAAGGACGGCGTCTACGAGCTCACCGTCGACCTCCCCGCCGGTGCGTACGAGGGCAAGGTCGCGCACGGCATGAGCTGGAGCGAAAACTACGGCGTCGGCGGTGTTGCGGGCGGGTCCAACTACTCGTTCACCGCCGAGGACGGCGTGCCCGTGGTGTTCCGGTACACGCTCGCGACCCACGTGCTGCAGATCGGCGACGGGCTCCCCGGCCTCGGCGAGGAGCGCGCGCACTGGATCGACGAAGAGACGCTCGCGTGGCCTGCCGACCTCGGCGCCGACCCGGCAGAGGCGTCGTGGCAGCTGCACGCGGCGGCGGCGGCATCCCTCGCTCTGGAAGACGGCGAGGTCGTCGGGGGTGAGACTGTCGAGCTCACCCGTGTCGAGGGCGATCTCACCGACGCGCAGAAGGAGCGGTTCCCGGCTCTGGCGGGCTACGTCGCGCTGCGGGTGGCGGATGGGACGGATGCCGCGGCCTTCCTGCGCGGCCAGCTCCTGGTCTCGCAGCGCGACGCCGACGGCACGGTGCGGGCGTTCACCGGGGTGCAGATCCCGGGCGTGCTCGACGACCTCTACGCGGATGCCGTCGCCGACGCCGACCTCGGCGTGACGTTCGCGAAGGACAAGCCGACGTTCCGCCTGTGGGCCCCGACCGCGCAGAGCGCGACGCTGCTCACGTGGGAGCCCTCGACGGGCTCAGGGGCCGAGGCCGGCGACCCCGTGCGTCACGAGGCGACGTGGGATGCGGCATCCGGAATCTGGACCGTCGCAGGTGCCAAGGCGCTGAAGGGCGACGAGTACCTGTGGGAGGTCGTGGTCTACGCGCCGACCACGGGGGTGGTCGAGACGAACCAGGTCACCGACCCGTACTCGGTGGCGCTCACGACCAACTCGCAAGCGTCGGTCGCGATCGACCTGGACGACAAGCAGTGGCGCCCGAAGGCGTGGGAGAAGACGAAGGCGCCCGTCGTGGCCCGGCCCGTCGACCGCGCCATCTACGAGCTGCACGTCCGCGACTTCTCCGTCACCGACGAGTCGGTGCCCGCGGCAGAGCGCGGCACGTACCGGGCGTTCACGCGTGACAGCGCGGGCACGGCGCAGCTGCGCCAGCTCGCCGACGCCGGCATCAACACGGTGCACCTGCTGCCGACCTTCGACATCGCCACGATCGAGGAGGACCGCACGCAACAGGCCGTGCCCGACTGCGACCTCGCGTCGATGCCGGCCGACAGCACCGAGCAGCAGGCGTGCATCGAGAACATCGTGGATGCCGATGGCTTCAACTGGGGCTACGACCCGTACCACTACTCGGTGCCCGAGGGCTCGTACGCCGTCGACCCGGAGGGCGGTGCACGCGTCGCCGAGTTCCGCTCGATGGTGGGCGCGCTGCACGGCATGGGCCTGCAGGTCGTGCTCGACCAGGTGTTCAACCACACCTCGGCGTCGGGACAGGCGGACACCTCGGTGCTCGACCAGGTCGTGCCCGGCTACTACCAGCGCCTGAATGCGGCCGGCGGGGTCGAGACGTCGACGTGCTGCCAGAACGTGGCCACCGAGCACGAGGTCGCCCAGCGGCTCATGGTGGACTCCGTCGTGCTGTGGGCTCGCGAGTACAAGGTGGACGGGTTCCGCTTCGACCTCATGGGCCACCACTCGAAGGAGAACATGCTGGCGATCCGCGACGCCCTCGACGAGCTCACGCTCAAGCGCGACGGCGTCGACGGCAAGGCGATCTACTTGTACGGCGAGGGCTGGAACTTCGGCGAGGTCGCGAACAACGCCCTCTTCGAGCAGGCCACGCAGGGTCAGCTCGGCGGCACCGGCATCGGCACGTTCAGCGACCGGCTGCGCGATGCCGTGCACGGCGGCAGCCCGGTCGACGCCGGCTCGAAGTTCTACCAGGGCTTCGGCACGGGCCTCGCGACCGATCCCAACGGCAGCGACCAGTCGGCACCCGGCGATCCGTTCGCCGATCTCGCCCACAAGACCGATCTCGTCAAGCTCGGGCTCGCGGGCAACCTGCGCGACTTCACCTTCATGTCGGCGGACGGCACGCTCAAGGCGGGCGACGAGCTGGACTACAACGGCTCGCCCGCCGGTTACGCGGACCAGCCCGACGAGGTCATCACGTATGTCGACGCGCATGACAACGAGACGCTGTACGACCTCTCGGTGCTGAAACTGCCGGCTGACACCTCGATGGCGGACCGCGTGCGCATGAACACGCTGTCGCTCGCGACCACCGCCTACGCCCAGACGCCGTCGTTCTGGCACGCCGGCACGGAGCTGCTGCGCTCGAAGTCGCTCGACCGCAACAGCTACAACTCGGGCGACTGGTTCAACCGCATCGACTGGACCGGGCAGGAGTCCACCTTCGGGTCGGGCCTGCCGCGCGAGGCCGACAACGGCGACCACTGGGACGACCTGGCGCCGCTCCTGGCCGATCCCGCGAACAAGCCCGGCGCATCCGACATCGCCACGGCCGAGGCATCCGCCCTCGATCTGCTGCGGGTGCGCGACGAGGTCGGTCTGCTGAGACTCGGATCCGCCGCGCTCATCGAGCAGAAGGTCTCGTTCCCGAACAGCGGGACGGATGCCGCTCCCGGCGTCATCGTGATGCTCATCGACGACCTCGTCGGCAAGGACGTCGACCCGAAGCTGAAGGGCGCGCTGGTGGTCTTCAACGCCGGCACCGAGCCCACCACGCAGACGGTCGCCGAGCTCGCCGGCCGGAAGTTCTCGCTGACGCCGGCGCTCGCCCACGGCTCGGATTCCGTCGTGAAGACCACGACGTGGGATGCCGCGACCGGCACGATCACGGTGCCGGCGCGCACCGCGGTGGTGCTCGTCGAAGCCCAGCGTCGCTGACGCTCCCGGCGCTCGCCCGTCACGTGGCGGGCGAGCGCCGGTGATGACGAGTGCCGGCTCACGTTCGACAAAGGGTTCGTTGTCTGTCATGGCGGCACCGTATGGCAGCCGTCGGACATCGGCCATGCCTCCTCCACAGGGATGCGAAGTCGGCGCGCAACCGGAGTTATCCACAGGTGCGAAACGGCATTTGATCTGGGAGTTTGAATGTCGGAACCCCTGGTCAGAATGGCGGTATGACGAACTTCGCCGAGGCCCTCGCGGCGGTCGGCGATGCGCTCGTGGCATTGTCGTCCGCGGCTCTCGCTGACGACGGAATGCGCATCCGCGATGACGCCGAGGTGTTTTCGGCTCTTGCGGCGGCGGGCCGCGTACAGCGTGGTGTCGAGGCAGTCATGATCGAGGCGGTCGCGACGGTGCGTGAGCGTGACGAGCTGCGTGCGCACTCCGACCGCATCACGACCCGCTACGGATGCCGCAACCTCAGCGAGCTGGTGCAGCGGGCGACGCGTATGTCGAGCCGCAGCGCGACCGGTCTGGCCGCCGCCGCGCGTGCCGTGCAGCGGCGCACGGCGCTGTCGACGGGGGAGCTGCTGCCGGCGGAGTTCCCTCGACTGCGCGCGGCGCTGGCGGGCGCGCACGTGGGTGTGGACGGGGTCGTCGCGGTCGCGTCGGCGTTCCGGCGTGCAGGCGCGGGGCGAGCAGGGCTGCTCGCGGCTGATGAGGAGCTCGCCGCGGCAGCGTGCGGCGAGGGCGCGGATGCTGCGGGGCCGGCGTGCGCCGACGAACTGGGCGCCCTTGCGCAGGTGTGGGCGGCGTATCTCGATCCGGACGGTGCCGAGCCGGTCGAGGCGCGGGCGCTGCGCAAGCGGGGGCTGACTTTCGGGCGACGCGACGGCGACGGGCTGGTTCCGGTGCGGGGCGGCCTGCTGCCCGAGGTCGCCGCGCAGCTGCAGCTCGGAATCGACAGCGTGCTGAACCCGCGAGTCGACGGCGCGCCGGTGCCCGGCCCGTGCTTCATCGAGACGGGCGCCGAGCCCGATGGGGACGGTCCGTACGAGGACGCCGCCGACTCCCGTACCCCGGCGCAGCGGCGGCATGATGCCCTGGCAGTGCTGCTGACGGCGGCTGCGGCATCCGGTGAACTGCCGATGCTCGGCGGCGCGGCCCCGACACTCGTGGTGCACGTGCGTGAAGACGACCTCGCGACGGGGCGCGGGTATGCGCACCTGCCGGGTGACGACGAGCCGATCTCGATCGCCGCAGCCCGGCACATCGCCTGCGCGGGTGCGGTGCAGCGGGTGATGCTCGGCGAGCGCGGCCGGATCGTGTCCCTGGTGACGCTCGATCGCGTGTTCACCCACCATCAGCGGCGTGCGATCACGCTGCGTGACGGCGGCTGTGTCATCCCGGGGTGTCACGTGCCGCCGCAATGGGGTGAAATCCACCATGTCGAAGAGCATTCACGGGGCGGCCCGACGCACACCGACAACGGAGTGCTGCTGTGCTGGTTCCACCATCGCACCATCGACACCGGTGGATGGCAGGTGCGCATGATCGACGGCGTGCCGCACGTGAGGGGCCCGTACTGGTGGGACGCCGAGGTGAAGTGGCGGCCTGCCACGAAATCCCCGACCAGGCGGCGAGATCAGATCGCGATGCGCACGTGATCGCGGTGCCCGCGGCCAGCGGCCAACGGGAATGCGCCGGGCGCCGATGCTCATCCAGGCACCGGGTGTGCCGCCTCGTCACATGTTCAGTCGGGTGAGCAGCAGCTCCGCGGCGCGCGAGATCGCGTTGAGCTCGTATGGCACCACGACGAACGCGATCACGGTGAAGATCGCGATCGTCGAGACGGTCGCGCGGCGGATGATCCGGTCGACGAGCAGCCCCAGCACCGTGGCGATGGCGAGGGTCGCCCCCGCCACGGTCGCGAAGGCCATCCGCACGTGGGCCTCGTCGTCGGGCGCGGTCCAACTGTTGAAGAGGAGGCCGAACGCCACCGGCACGACGACGAGAGCGCCGACCAGCAGAATGGGTGCCGAGAAACCTCGCAGGCTCGTTCCGGGCCGGGGCTTCGTCGCGACGTCCGTCATGGCGCGAGCCTAGCGTCAGAGCGGGCTTCCGACGCGGACGAGGTTTCCGCTCCGGTCGACGACGGCGAACTCGCGCATGCCGTAGTCCGTGGTGACCGGCGCGACGATCCGGCTGCCGGTCGCAGGGTCGGGATCGACCGCGTCCGCCCACTCCTCGTATACGCGCTGCGCGTCGTCGACGTAGAGGTAGCACATCGACGATGTGCGCAGCGGATCGACCGAGAGGTCCTCGGTGAAGTGCAGGTCGGCGGTGCCGCGGCCGATGATGAGGTAGCCCCACTCCTCGGGCGGCGCTCCGCGATTCTCGAACCCCAGCCTCTCGAAGAACGCGAGGGTCTCACGAAGGTCACGGCTGAGGAGGATCGGGACGGCGCGCTCGTTCACAGACGCAGGCTAGCCCGATGGGGCGGCCCGGCGACAGGGGATCAGAGGGCGTCGAGGATGCCGGGGCCGAAGACGGCGACCGCTGCGACGGCGACACCGGCCACGGCGACGGCGGAGATCGCGAGGACGAGGATGTTGCCGCCGATCGTGAGCAGCAGCGCGGCCGCCGCGGGCAACTCGCGGCGGCGGGCGATCGGGACGGTCGATGTGGTGCTGGCCATGCTTCGACGCTACGGAGCCGCCCGTCCTGCCGCGTCCCTCCTGAGTCTCATCGTCGTCCGTCCAGAGGATGATGCTCGTCGCGCGAGCGTCCGCGCTCCGTCGGAGTCGGCGCCGAGCCCGAGCCGAGCCAGAAAAGATTCTCGAGAGAAGTGTCGACATCGTCAGGCCCCGCGCGACGACCGGAGTGAGGCTGGCGAGCGCCCGCCCGCAACGGAAGGATCAGACCATGAAGTACATGATGTTCGTCGTCACCTCGCTCGAGCCCGACACCGAAGCGGACGACTCAGACGTCGACCTGTGGGTCGATCCCCTCGACGCCAGCGGCAAGCGCGTCATCGGCGAAGTGCTCGCCCCGCAGGCGGAGTCCACCGTCGTGAAGGTCCGCGGCGGCAAGGTCCTCACCGCTCGTGGCCCCTTCGTCGAGACGGCCGAGGTCATCTGCGGCTTCGACATCCTCGAGGTCGACGACCTCGAGGAGGCGATCGAGATCGCGTCGCGGCATCCGATGGCCCGCAACGGACAGCTCGAGCTGCGGCCGTTCATGGTCTGGCCCGAGGCGGAGCCGGCCGCCGGGGCCTGAGCGGCGGCATCCGCGATCACGAAAGGGCGGCTCCTGCGGGAGTCGCCCTTTCGACGGGGCGGGCGAGCGTGACCGACGGTTGTTCCATGGTTCACCTAACAGATAGTTGGAAGTCCATGTAAAATGATCGAGGTGCCAATGCCGGCACGATCGCGTTGATCAGGATGCCCCACGAGGGCGTGCTGCATCTCTGAAGGAGCAACGGTGTCCACGATCACCCCTCTCACCTCGAGCCTGACCACCGAGGAGCGCGCCGCGATCCTCGATGCCGTCCGCGAGTTCGCGCAGAACGAGTTGGCGCCGCACGCGCTGGAGTGGGACGCGAAGTCGTTCTTCCCCCGCGACACGCTGCGCAGCGCCGGCGAGCTCGGGCTCGGCGGCATCTACGCCCGCGACGACCTCGGCGGATCAGGGCTGTCGCGCTCGGATGCGGCTGCCATCTTCGAAGAGCTGGCGCAGGGCGACCCTGCGATCGCCGCCTACATCTCGATCCACAACATGGTCGTGTGGATGATCGACACGTACGGCAGTGACGCGCAGCGCAGCGAGTGGCTGCCGCTCCTCACCTCGATGTCGGGCTTCGGCAGCTACTGCCTCACCGAGCCGGGGGCTGGATCGGATGCCGCGGCCATCACCAGCAGCGCGATCCGGTCGGGCGACGACTACGTGCTGACCGGTGTGAAGCAGTTCATCTCGGGCGGGGGCGAGGCATCGGTCTACATCGTCATGGCGCGCACGGGCGAGCCGGGGGCTCGCGGCATCACGGCGTTCCTCGTTCCCGCCGACGCCCCCGGACTGTCGTTCGGCGCGATCGAGCACAAGATGGGCTGGAACGCGCAGCCGACCCGCCAGGTGATCCTCGACGAGGTGCGCGTGCCCGCCGCGAGCATCCTCGGCGGCGAGGGCCAGGGCTTCAAGATCGCGATGTCGGCGCTCGACGGCGGACGAATCAACATCGCCGCCTGCTCGCTGGGCGGCGCGCAGTGGGCACTGGACCGCGCCCTGCGCTACGTGCACGAGCGCTTCACGTTCGGCGAGCCGCTCGCCGAGAAGCAGGCCGTCGTGTTCACCCTCGCCGACATGGCTACCGAACTGCACGCCGCGCGCGCCCTCGTGCGCGGTGCCGCGGCGGCGCTCGACGCCAAGGCGCCCGATGCGTCGCTGCAGTGCGCAATGGCCAAGCGCTTCGCGACCGATGCCGGCTTCACCGTCGCGAACCAGGCACTGCAGCTGCACGGCGGCTACGGCTACCTTCACGAGTACGGGATCGAGAAGGTGGTGCGGGATCTGCGTGTCCATCAGATCCTGGAGGGGACCAACGAGATCATGCGCGTGATCATCGGACGCCAGCTGCTCGCCGACTGACGGTCGCCGCGCGTTCGAGAAGCACCGACGAGGAGGTCCGAAATGAAGATCGCATTCCTGGGGCTCGGCCATATGGGCCTGCCCATGGCGAAGAATCTGGCGGCCGCCGGTCACGAGGTGACGGGCTTCGACGTCATGCCTGCCGCCGTCGCCGCAGCGCGTGACGGGGGACTCACCACCGCGGAGTCGGGAACGGATGCCGCCACCGGCGCCGACGTCGTCATCACCATGTTCCAGACCGGTGCGCAGGTGCTCGACGCCTATCGCGGTTCGGACGGCACTGCGGGGCTGCTCGGTGTCGCGGCATCCGGAGCACTCTTCATCGACTGCTCGACCATCGCCGTCGACGAGGCGCGCGCCGCTCACGCGCTCGCCGAGGCGGCCGGGCACCGGTCGCTCGACGCCCCGGTCTCGGGCGGAGTGGTCGGCGCCGAGAACGCCACGCTCGCATTCATGGTCGGCGGGACGGACGAGGACTTCGAGGCCGCGCGCCCGCTGCTCGAGGCGATGGGACGCCGCGCCGTGCACTGCGGCGGCGCAGGGCTGGGGCAGGCCGCGAAGGTCTGCAACAACATGATCCTCGCGGTATCGCAGATCGCGGTCGCCGAGGCGTTCGTGCTGGGGGAGCGGCTCGGGCTCTCGCACCAGGCGCTGTTCGATGTCGCATCGAATGCGTCGGGCCAGTGCTGGGCGCTGACGACGAACTGCCCGGTGCCGGGACCCGTGCCCACGAGCCCCGCCAACCGCGACTACCAGCCGGGCTTCGCCGGCGCGCTCATGAACAAGGACCTCGGGCTCGCCGAGCACGCGATCTCGGCGACGGGCGTCGAAGCACGGATGGGTATGCTCGCCCGCGAGATCTATGCGCAGTACGCTGCCGGCGATGGCGCCGGCCAGGACTTCTCGGGGATCATCAACACGATCCGCGCCGAGAGCGCCTGACCTCGGTCGGCTCGCCTGTCACCCTGTGGCGGCGGAGCCCACAGGACGTGACAGTCGAGCGGCCCATGCATGGAGGCGGATCTGCTCACCTGTCACGATCTGCAGCGGAGCCGACACAATGTGACAGCGGAGCAGCACACGCGCAAGCGGGACGGAGTAGAGATGACCGAGTACGAGACGATCCTCGTCGAGACCCGCGGCCGAGTCGGGTGGATCACGCTGAACCGGCCGGAGGCGCTCAACGCACTGAACACGCAGGTGTGCTGGGAGGTCGTGGCCGCGGCATCGGCGTTCGATGCCGACGAGGGCATCGGCGCCATCGTGCTCACCGGCTCGGAACGCGCGTTCGCGGCCGGCGCCGACATCAAGGAGATGGAGTCCAAGTCAGGGCTCGAGATGCTGATGGGCGACCACTTCGGCGGCTGGGCGCAGTTCGCCGCGGTGCGGACCCCGGTCATCGCCGCCGTCTCGGGGTACGCGCTGGGCGGAGGGTGCGAGCTGGCGATGATGTGCGACATCATCCTCGCGGCCGACAGCGCGAAGTTCGGGCAGCCCGAGATCAACCTCGGCGTCATCCCCGGCATGGGCGGCTCGCAGCGGCTCATCCGCGCCGTCGGCTACTACAAGGCCGCCGAGCTGATCCTCACCGGACGGGTGATGGATGCCGCAGAGGCCGAACGCTCCGGGCTCGTCTCGCGGGTCGTGCCGACCGCCGATCTGCTCGACGAGGCGCAGAAGACGGCTGAGGCCATCGCGTCGAAGAGCCTGCCGTCGCTGTATGCCGCGAAGGCCGTGCTGGACGCCGCCCTCGAGACGTCGCTGGCCGAGGGCCTGCGCCTCGAGAAGCACGTGTTCGCGAGCCTCTTCGACACCGCTGATCAGAAGGAGGGCATGGCCGCCTTCCGCGAGAAGCGTGCTCCGGAGTTCGAGGGTCGCTGAACCTGTTTCCGGTCGTTGAGCGAGCGAGGAACGCGGTCGTTGAGCGAGCTTGCGAGACGAAACGCAGAGACGACAAGCCGCACCCGGCGTATCCGTTCGGTTCGGGGCGTTTCGTCTCGGTCGCTGCGCTCCCTCGCTCAACGACCGGTCTCTCAGAGGGGCTCGGGCTGGGGCTTCGGGTCGGTGAAGTCGCCGGCGTCCTTGCGGAACCGGGCGATGATCCGCACCAGCTCCGTGGTGTCGGCGTCGGTGAGTCCGGGATCCTCGAACACCTCGCTGTTGAGGGCCTCGGTCGCCTGCTCCACGAGTTCGCGACCGGTGTCCGTGAGCACGAGCATCGCCGCGCGCCCGTCGCCCGGGTGCGGCTCGCGCGAGACGAGGCCGTCGCGGGCCAGCCGGTCGACGGTGTTGGTGACGCTGGTCGGGTGCACCTGCAGGCGTGCGATGGCGCTGGCCATCGGCATCCGTCCCTCTCGCGTGAAGCCGAGCAGGCGCAGCAGCTCGTACCGGGCGAACGAGAGTCCGAAGGGCCGCAGTGCCGTGTCGATGCGCGCGAACAAGAGCTGCTGCGCCCTGATGATCGACGTCACGGCGGTCATGCCCGCAGCCGCGGGTTCCCAGCCATGGGCGATCCACTGGCGCTTGGCTTCGGCGATCGGGTCGACCGGAAGACGCTTGGGTGCTGCCATGACGACCTCCTCCTCCCACCGTACCGGTCCCCGGTTGCAGCGCCCGATCCGGGGGCCGCGAAGGGGTGTTTATGTATACACACGGCGGGTCACGGGTCGGTCCGATCGGCGCATTCCGCGGGATTGGGTACATTGCGCGCCGCGCCATAGACTCGTGCCCAGCGTGAGGAGATCGTCATGAAGATCGTCGTCCTGGTCAAGGAAGTCCCGGATACCTACGGGGATCGCAAGCTGTCGCTGGAGACCGGCCTGGCAGATCGCGCCGCGAGCGAGACGGTGCTCGACGAGATCGGCGAGCGTGCCCTCGAGGTCGCGCTGTCGTACGCCGACAAGACGCCCGGCACCGAGGTCGTCGTGCTCTCGATGACGCCGGAGTCCGCCTCCGCGACGGTGCGCAAGGGCCTCGCGATGGGCGCGTCGTCGGCCGTGCAGGTCGTCGACGAGGCGCTCCTGGGCGCCGATCTGGGCCTGACCGCCGAAGTGCTCGCGGCGACCCTGCAGCGGACCGGCTTCGACCTCGTCATCGCCGGCAACCAGTCCACCGACGGCACGGGCGGGGTCATCCCCGTGATGGTGGCCGAGATCCTCGACGTGCCGAGTGCCACCTACCTCAGCTCGGTCGAGATCGCCGGCGACGCCGTGTCGGGCACACGCGCGTCGGACGGTGCGAGCCTGCAGGTGACGGCACCGCTTCCGGCCGTGATCTCGATCACCGAGGCGCTTCCCGACGCGCGCTTCCCCAACTTCAAGGGCATCATGGCGGCGAAGAAGAAGCCGTTCGAGACACTGTCGCTCGCCGAGCTCGAGATCGAGCCGCACGACCCGGCCGCGTCGCGGTCGATCGTCATCGCGCTGAGCGAGAAGCCGCCGCGCGAAGCCGGCGTGAAGATCGTCGATGAGGGCGACGCAGGCCAGAAGCTCGCGGAGTTCCTGATCCAGAACCGGCTTGCGTGAGGGTGCGTGCGTGATGACGTTTGCAGATGACTCCATCCTGGTCTTCCTCGACACAACCCCGTCGGGCGGGCTCGCCAAGTCGGCGGCCGAGCTGCTGGGCGCGGCCGCCACGGTCGGCACGCCGGTCGCGGTGATCGTCGGCGACGACGCGCTGGCGGCGGATGCCGCCGCTCTCGGCGCCGCCGCGGTGC